>NZ_JBDJAW010000025.1 GCF_039649665.1 Microbispora sp. ZYX-F-249
AGGCCTTCGATAGTGCGTTCAAGTTGACCGATGTCGGGATCCCAGATGCGTATCGTTTGATCAGTACTGGCGGTTGCAAGCATGGTATGACCGTCAGAGGTAAATGCGCATACCGCCTCCACGCTATTGGTGTGCCCTTCCAAGACCAATCGCTCAACTCGTGGAGGGACTTGCGCCCATTCAGCGCGGTATGGCATCTCCAGGCTCATGCTGCGGAAATCGTCGCCTAGATTCTCCAACGCTTCGGTAATTGTCAGCATGGCGGCTCGGGTGGCAGGAGGGAGTGCCACGAGCTGTGGAGTTAGCCGGAGCAGACGTGCCTTGGCCAGTGCCTCCGGAGATACGGCCATGTCGACAAAGGGAAGCAGGCGCTTCAAGTCGGCGTGGAGGAGGAACTCGTTCTCGTTCAGTACGCTGTCGATGTTCCCGCTGCGGGCGGCGTGCACGGGCAAAGAACGCAGCAGATATGCTGACGCGTTTTGCCATCCGACCCTTCTCCCTACCTCCAAAAAGGCCTGCGTCAGTCGGCCCTCGTCCTGGGAACGCGCCACGGTCTTCTCGCGATCCTCGAGCAAGGTGTCATTCAACGCCTGGTGGAACAATCGGAAGAGTGCAGTCGGCTCCTGCGAATTTGCATCGATCAGGAAACGGGCGGCCTCGGAGCGCGCGAATTGCACCAGGGCAGCCGCAGGGACTTTCCTTCCGCCGAGGGCGGCAATGGCTGTGCTCCATAAGTCAGCGCTCAGGCCGGGCGCCTCTGCAAATGCCAATGCTGTAAGCACCGTTGCAGCAGGGACGCCAGCCACGGGTACTAGCCGCGCCACGTAGGCACGAAGCACGCTGCCGATCGTGGTTGAGAATGACAATGTCTCGGGAGTGGCGGCAACTGGGTCATGCAGACTATGATCACGGGCCACCAAGCCCGCGATCAGGAAATTATCACCGGCCGCCCGGGCGATTTGTTCGGCTACTGGGCGAGCCACCTTTGCATCGAGGTAAGGACTATCCGGTCGCTGTTGCAACACCTCAGTCGCATATGACGTGAGATCGTCCAGAGTCGAGACGTCGTTGAGGTCGACGATCTCACACTGGCCTGCGAATTCTGTGAGAAGCTCCCCGCCTTCGTCGCGCCGTCGAGTTCCGACCACTACTCGTGCACCGATATCTGCGCAGGTTTCCATCAGTGGCAATGCGACGCCGGACACTATTGCTCGCGCCTCTATGGGAGTTGTTGCTTCATCCAGCGCGTCGATAATGACGTTGAAGTTTGGTGCGTCTCGCTCCTCTAACACATGACGTATAGCTGGGGCGAGGTCAGTGATTTCCTGTGGAAGAGGTGCGGATGCGGTACGGGCAATCTCGCTGGCCACTTCCAAGGCCGTCTTACCTCTGGCGTGTACGGCGCAGGCTACCGACCCCAAAGGTGCAAATATACCCTTGTACTCCTGCGGTAGCTGGGCGCGAGCGCTGGGGTCGGCCGTCGTCACGATTTGGCCAAGCAATGCCGACTTGCCTACGCCGGGGTCGCCGGTGACTACGAGCACCCGGCGCTCAGCCGTGTTCTTACGCAGCCATTCAACAATTATTCTGAGTTCCCTTTCGCGGCCACGAAAATGATGGCCTGGTTCGCCGTTCTGCGTGACTCCGCGGGCTCGGGGACGCCAGTGACGGTCTGCTTCCGGATCTTTGCTGAGTTCCCATCCCCAAGCAGCTAGTGCTACATTGTCTGATTGCTCGACTGTCCAATTTGTGAGAGCGGTGATTTCTTCGTCGGGAAGCCAACGATCTATCTGATAGAGCGTAATGCCTCGGCCGTCGCCTCGATAGTCTGCTTGGCTCACCATGCCGATCACAGCTTGATAATCGGGAGACCACACTCCTGCGCCACTGAACCCGTCCTCAACGTGATGGCGCGACTCCGAGTCCAGACGAATATACCCATAAGCGGAAAGATCGCCGATGTTGCCCTGTGTAGAGTTGCCATGAGGATCGGATCCTGCGAATCCGTAGGCCCACCAGGGTATTCCGGGGCAATCCACTCCTCGCGGACGGCGAAGGGGCGCGGGAACGACTCCGGCGGGTATTTCCTCCTCAAGGTACAAAACCGCCACATCGGCGATCTCAAGCTGCATAGCTTCGGGGACCTTGATCGATGTCACCCTGCGTCGTTCGAGGAAGTCACCATCGGACAGGGGAAAAGAAACCCACAAGGCGTCGGCTGGCAACGCTACATGTGCGCAGGTGAGAATGCGGTGCCGGTCAAGGACCACCCCGGATCCTATGGGTGTGTAGTCGTCAGCGGTACGATGTAACGCGGCTATCCAAGCCCTGTTCGGCGGGCCTGTACTGATTCCCGTCATAACCGGGCACTAGCGCTCGCCTCTCCAGGGTGACTGGCCTTGGTGCCAGGCTCCCAAGTGAGAGTCACCTCAAAGTTACCTTCAGTAGCGGCCTTGGCCACGAGCCAGTTTGCAGTGCCAGAGACCTTGATCCCGAACTTGACCTCGATCGCCTTTGGTCCCATGTGTCGGACCTTGTCTAACACCGTCTGGGCCGCCCGGACGGCAGGTTCTACGGCAGCGCTTACCTGCCCTGCAGTTTGATCTGAGCCCGCAGGATGATAACCGGGAGGAGGCTCCGTCTCGAACTGGACGGTTGTCCCGTCATCTAGCTGGTATTTCACAATGCGCGGCAATGTCGGCCTCCCTCTGACTACCATGAGTGTATGGTGCGCAGAGTTGCCAAGCGCGCCTTTCGGGCGAAGCTACTGAAACCGCTAGGCCAGGTGGCCAGTCTCGTGGGCTCCAATCCCATGCTCTCCGCTCAACCAGCCCAAACGGCGTCTGACCGGCGGATTCGCTCCGTTCAGACGCCGTTGATCGTTCCGGTCATGTGCAGCCCTCGGTCGCTGTCCGCGGGATATATGCCACAACAGACAGGGAACTCCTGTGTACAACGGGCGTGGTTTTGTCGTCTAGGAAAATGACGGCCGCGATCGAGCCGGTGTCGACTACGATCACGCCTCGTGCCCGGAGCCCTCGGCGAGAATCTCTGTCCCGGACATCAAGCGGATGGAGACGCGAGGCCGGCTGACCCGAGAGACGCAGGCCGGCACGGCGGCCTGCGTCGTTCGTTACCTGCTCCACCTGTCCACCTAGGGCAGGCAGGAACTGCCGCACAACCTTGGCCAGTCTGGAGAACCGCGGGCCTTAGCGATCACCAACTGCGGGCCTCTCTACAGGCTCGTGCTGCCTGCGGGAACCACGAGCAACTGGTATCGGCGGGGCTAATTGAGCGAGTGGCGCACCCAGACGTTGGTTCGACGTACACCGTGTGGCCGTGGTGGGCGTTGCAGTGGACGGGCACCAGCACCCCCGGAAGCTCTACGACGTGTCTCCTGTTGGGACGCACGGGGGCGAGTAGTTCGCTGAAGCCGAGCCGGGCGGCTTGGGTGCGCAGGGCGTCGAGCGTGACGGCGGAAAGGCCCTTACCCTGCAGGTCGGGCCTGATCGTGATCTCCAGTGCCGAGACCATGTCGGGAGAGCTGCGGCATCGCCGTGCTGCGGCGGCGCGCCAGAGCACGCCTTCCCATAAAGGTCCGGCGGACCCGGATCGAGCCGTGCTTGCCCCGCCGTACCAGGCGCTGCAGGCTCTGCCCCTCGTGGTCGGTTAATCGCCGCGCTCGTACGGGCTCGGCCATGCGCTCCTCCTGCTGTCGGTACCGATCGCTGCAGAGCGGCTCATCCGGGGTCGGCGCGCGACCAGGGCGTTCCTGCCCGACCTTGTCCCGGACGCAACGCTTCGGGCCATCTTCGACCTGGCCGGTGCCGCGCCGTCGAACTCCAACGCCCAGCCTGGCGCGTCGAGGTGGTCAGCGGGGTCGCACGGGACAAGCTCGCCGAGGCGCTCGTGTCCGCCAACCGAGCCGGTCGGCGGACAGTCGACTTCCCTTGCAGCGAGGACATCTACACATCGGTGCACCAACGACGACGTGCGGCGTTCGGTGCCGCCATCTACGCCGCGCTCGGTATCGGCCGCGACGCCTACGATCTGCGTGCCGCCTACGACGCCAAGAGTCTCCGCTTCTACGACGCACCCCACGTCGCGCTCCTGTACGCGCCCGAATCCGGGGACCCGCGACTGACCGCCGATGTCGGCATGTACGCGCAGACCCGGCTGCTTGCCATGGCCGCTCACGGGGCGGCCAGCTGTCCGCAGGCGCTGCTGAGCTTCTATGCCGACACAGGGCGCGAGACGCTCGGCGTCACCGGCGGGAAGCTGTTGTTCGGCATCTCGTTCGGCTATGCGGACCCAGCGGCCGCGATCAATGCGGTCACCGTCGGCCGCGCGCCTCTACAGGAAACGACGCGCTACCATCGCTGACCGAATGCCCTCCGGCACCTGCTTGCGATCTTTCGCAGCGGTTCGCCAATCTGCCCTTGTCCTCCGCGCGAGCGGCAGAATGAACTCGGCCCCGGCGATTCGAGCTGCTCGCGGGGTATGCGCGAAGGTCGTGGTCGCATTGCCGCAGGTAGTGCGTGTTAGCTGGGAGCGGCGAAAAAGCGCGTTACGGCCTGTGGAGAAGGCGCGGATACCCGGGAGGGAAGTCCGGGACCTCCGTGGGCGCAGCCCGAGTCCGGCGTCCGCCGCCGATGAAAACCGGGTGACATTTCGCGTCGCTCGCCGCGATCCTAGGTGCGGGCGATGAGTTTTGTCGGTGGCGGCTGCCAGGCTTGCCATGACCACGAACTCCTGTGGGGCCCGGGCTGGGACACCAGCCATGACCAGGTCATTTCCTGACAACCCTGATCGAGGTGCCGTGTCCATCGCACAGCTTGATTCGCCTGCCGATTCCGCGACCCCCGTGTCAGGTCGCACACCGCCCGTGATCCGGTTGCTGGTGCTCGCCACGTTCGTGGTCATCCTCAACGAGACGATCATGATCAATGCGATCCCGCGGCTGATGAACGCGCTGCACATCACCGAGCAGACCGCGCAGTGGCTCTCGACCGCGTTCATGCTGACCATGGCCGCTGTCATCCCGATCACCGGATGGTTCCTGCAGCGGGTGTCCACCCGTAGCGCGTACGCCACCGCCATGGGGTTGTTCCTGTTCGGCACGGCGTTGGCCGCCGTCGCGCCGTCGTTCGAGGTGCTGCTGGGCGCGCGCGTCGTCCAGGCGTCCGGAACGGCCGTGATGATGCCCCTGCTGATGACGACGTTGATGCAGGTGGTGCCGGAGGCAGAGCGTGGCCGTGTGATGGGCAACGTCTCCCTGGCCATCTCGGTCGCGCCCGCGATGGGCCCGACGGTCTCGGGTGTGATCCTCCAGTTCGGGTCCTGGCGGCTGCTGTTCGCCGTGGTGCTTCCCATCGCCGCGCTGATCACCTGGCGAGGGCTGAAGCAGCTCAAGAACGTCGGAGAGACCCAGGCCGGTGCGATCGACTGGCTGAGCGTGGTGACGGCCGCCGCCGGGTTCGGCGGCCTCGTCTACGGGCTCAGCCGGTTCGAGGGCGGGGACAGCCGCGTGGCCGTCGCGATCGTGGGTGTGGGCCTGGTCGCCATCGCCGTCTTCGTCGTCCGCCAGCTGTCGCTGCAGAAGCGCGGCGCGCCGCTGATGGACCTGCGTACCCTGCGCCACCGCACCTACACGATCGCGCTGGTCCTGATGTCGGTGGCCTTCATGGCGATGCTCGGTTCGATGATCCTGCTGCCGCTGTATCTGCAGAACATCCGCGAGCTCAGCCCTCTGGAGACCGGGCTCCTCGTGATGCCGGGCGGCCTCGCGATGGGGCTGCTCGGGCCGACCGTCGGCCGACTGTTCGACCGCTTCGGTGGCCGGGTTCTGGTCGTTCCCGGCGCGATCGGAATCGCGCTCGCACTCGCCGGCCTCACCCAGGTCACCATGACCATGCCGTACTGGCAGCTCCTGGGGTTGCACGCGCTGCTGATGGTGAGTCTGGCCGCGACCTTCACCCCGGTGTTCACCCTCGGGCTCGGCGCGGTTCCCCCGCAGCTCTACTCCCACGGCAGCTCGATCTTGAGCACTCTGCAACAGGTCGCCGCGGCCTTCGGTACCGCGCTCGTGATCACCGTGATGAGCGCGCGGGCCGACGCCCTGAAAGCCGCGGGAGCATCAGAGGTGCTGGCCAACCTCGACGGCATGCGGCTGGCCTTCGTCATCGGCGCGGTGCTGTCCGTTGCCGTGGTCGTCAGCGCCTTGCTCCTGCCGGCCCGGGCGGACCGCGTCGTCGAGCTCGAGGCATCCGCCCATTGATGCGTGCCGGTGGAGCGGCAGGCTCTGTCGGCGCCGCCTCACGCTGTGGCTCCGCTTGACCTTGACACAGTGACAAGGTCTTCACTGTGGCCAAGGAGGTGGTCCCGATGGCCATGCCGAAAGAGGACACGAACACGACGCGGGCGCTCCGGGGGCTGGAGAACGGCAGCGCCTCGGTGCGGCTGCAGGCGGTGCTGGCGGCCGGGACGGCCCCGGACCCGCGGTTCGTCGACAAGCTCGTCGAACGGTGCGCGGTGGAGCCCGATTTCTACGTGCGCGACATGCTCACGTGGGCGCTCACCCGCCACGCGCCATCGCTGACGGTGCCCAAACTCATCGGCGAGCTCCGTTCGGAGCGTGCGCAGGCACGGAGCCAGGCGTTGCACACGCTGTCCAAGATCGGCGATCGGCGGGCGTGGCCGGCGATCACGCGGGCGCTGCTGACCGACGCCGACGACGAGGTGGCGCGGACCGCCTGGCGGGCAGCGGTCGTACTCGTGCCCGAGGGCGAGGAGTCCGAGTTGGCCGCAGCGCTGGCGACGCAGCTCGGGCGCGGCGAGCGTGAGACGCAGCTGAGCCTCAGCCGGGCGCTGATCGCGCTCGGCGCGGTGGTCACGCCGATCCTGCGCGCCGCGATGGCGGATCCCGACCCTGGCGTGCGCCGGCACGCGATCGCCACGGAACGGCTGTCGCGCAACCCGGACGCCGGATTCGAGTTCGCGATCGAGGAGGCGAAGCGCATCGTGGCCCTCGGTACGACCGGCCGGGAGGAGTGACAGGCGGTGTTGATCGGGGATGTGGCACGGCGGTCCGGGGTCAGCGCCCGCATGCTCAGGCACTATGAATCGCTCGGCCTGGTGCGGCCGACGGGTCGTAGCGGGGCCGGCTATCGGGAGTACTCCAGCGAGGACATCCGGCGGATCTTCCACATCGAGATCCTGCGGTCATTGGGACTGTCGCTGCGTGAGGTCGGGCGCGCGCTGGACGACCCCGGCTTCGCACCCGCGGGGCTCGTCGAGGACCTCATCCGCCAGACACGAGAACGCATCGCGCGTGAGACGGAGCTCCTCACACGGCTGGGCCGGATCGGCGCCGCCGAACCGGCCGACTGGGAGGACGTCCTCCGGATCGTCGCGCTCCTTCATGCCCTGGGGTCGGAGAACGCCGGGAAGCGCCAGCGCGCGGCCCTGTCCCCGGCCGCGGAGGTGCCGGTGGACGCTCTGGTAGAGGCGGCGTTGAGCGAGACGGATCCGCACGTCGCGGGAGCCCTTCGATGGGCTCTGGCGCGATCGGGCGACGACGCGTTGGCGCTGCTGGCGGAGGGCCTCGGCTCACCGGTGGCCGAGGTGCGCGAGCGGGCAGTCCAGTCCATCGCCGAGATTCCGGACGACGCGGCGACCGCACTGCTGCGGGAGGCCCTCACGAACTCCGACCTCGCGGTCCGCAGGCGTGCGGCTCTGGCGCTCGGGGCGCGTGGCGTGACCGACGCGGTCCCGACGCTCATCGACATGATCGTCGAAGGGGCGAACGACACCGATGCGGCCGATGCGCTGAGCGTGCTGGCGAGAGACGAGGCGCCGGCGGATCGGATCGCCGCCGGGCTCGTCGACCGCCTCGCCAACAACGCCGTGGGATCGTCCGCGCGGCTACGGCTGACGCAGGCGCTGGCGGACATCCCGGGGCTCACGGCGTCGCGCGCGCTCGCGGAGTTGTCACAGGACGACGACCGTGCCGTCGCGTTCACCGCGAGGTACATCCGCAAGCTCCGCGACGACGCGCGCTGACGGAAGACGACGCGCGCTGACGAGCCTCCCCCTGCGGACGTGCGATGACGAGCCTTTCCCCGCGATGACGAGCCTTCCCGTGCGGCGGAACACGGCGCACGGGGCCGCCCTGTGGGGTGGGGTGCGGCCCCGTGCGTGTCGGTCCGGGGCCGCCCTGCGACCCCGTGTCCGTGTCGGGAACGGAGCCGTCCTGGGACTCCGTTCCCGGGTCGGGCACGGGGCCGTCTTGCGGCCCCGTGCGTGCCGGGTACGGGTCAGGGGCGGCCCGGGCCGCCGTCGGTGCGACGCGGAGCGCCCGCGGCCAGGGCGAGGTCCTGCTGGATCACGTAGTACTGCGACTTGGGCTTCAGGTCCGCGTCATACAGCAGGGCGGCGCCCTCCTGCGGGTCGTCGAACCAGCCGGGGATCCAGGAGTAGGTGTCGCCGAAGCCCCACGGGGTGAACGAGATGCACTCGCGCACCGCGAGGCAGGCCTTCAGCGCCCGGGACCAGTAGCTCTCCTGGGCGTACACGGCCAGCGGGTTGGTCGGGGTGTTCACGTTCGGCGCGGCCTCGGTGAACGTGCGGACGTCCACCTCGGTCTCGGCCACCTTCAGGCCGAGGTCCGCGAAGCGCTGCAGGTTGGCCTGCAGGTCCGGGAAGCCGTACTGCGTGTCCAGGTGGCCCTGGAAGCCGACGCCGTCGATGGGCACACGCTGGGCCTTGAGGGTCTTGACGAAGTCGTACACCGCGTTGCTCTTCGGCCCGGTGAACTCGAGGTTGTAGTCGTTGTAGAACAGCAGGGCCTTGGGGTCGGCCTGGCGCGCCCAGCGGAAGGCGTCGGCGATGTAGCCCAGGCCGCCCCACGCCTTGTACCAGATGGTCTCGCGGGGCTTGCCGTCGTCGTCGAACGCCTCGTTGACGACGTCCCACTGCCAGATGTCGCCCTTGAAGTGCTTCACCTGGTCCTGAATGTGCTTCTTGAGCAGGGCCTTCAGCTCGTCGTTGGACAGCGTGGTGGTGTAGCCGTCGGAGGAGAGCCAGGTGGGCAGCTGGCTGTGCCACACCAGCGTGTGGCCGCGGACCAGCTGCTTGTTCTTCTTCGCGAAGTCGACCAGCCGGTCGGCCGCCGCCCAGTCGTACGTGCCGCGCTCGGGCTCCACGAGCTGCCACTTCATCACGTTCTCGGCGGTGACGCTGGAGAACTGCTCGGCCGTGATCCGGGTGTACTCGGCGTTGCTGCCGAGCTCGTCCATGTTCACGGCGGTGCCCACGCGCAGGCCGACCCGGTCGCCGAGGGCGCGCAGCGAGTCCGCCGGGTAGCGGGTGGGCTGGGCGTGGGCAGGGGCGGCGCCGGGTTCGGCCGAGGCCGAACCGGTGAGAGCCGCCCCGCCCAGCAGGACCGTGGCGCTCACGAGGCCGATGGACAGTGCGGAACGAAGCACACGAACTCCTCGGTGGAAATGGGGGGTTGATGGGTACTGCGGTCAGGTCAGCCCCGCCGGGCGGGCAGTGACAGGTGCCATCCCTCCGAACGGAGCGCGGGGATGACGGCGGCGACCGCGTCGACGGTCTGACTCCGGTCCCCGCCGCCGTCGTGCAGGAGGACCACCGCGCCCGGCGTGATGCCCTCTCGCAGGCGGCGGATCAGTTCTGCGGTGCCCGGCGGATCCCAGTCCCCGACGGCGAGACGCCAGCCCAGCGCCTGCATGCCGAGATCGGCCGCGACGGTCGGCGTCTGCCCCCAACTGCCGTACGGGGCCCGGAAGTACGGGATGTGCGCTCCCGGCACGGCCGCGCGGATGGCGGCGCTCGTCTCGAGCAGGTCGGCGCGGATCTTCTGCGCCGGCCAGGCCGCCATGTCGTCGTGGTGCATGCCGTGGTTGCAGAGCGTGTGCCCGTCGGCGACGATCCGCCGGACGACCTCCGGGTGCTGCCGGACGTGATCACCCCAGAGGCAGAAGACCGCCTTCACGTGGTGCTCACGCAGCACGCCGAGCAGGCGCAGCGTGTCGGGAGGGTTCGGGCCGTCGTCGAAGGTGAGGCCGACCGACATCCCGCCGCCGCGGGTGGAGTCGACGACCGTGGAAGTCGGGTTGTCCGCCAGGGCCGGATGCGTCATGCCCAGCACCAGACCTATCGCGGCCAGCGGGATCGCGAGAAGACGTGCCCGGCGTGGGCGCCGGCTCCGGTTGACCACGGTGACTCCATCTTCGAACGACGGGGACGCCCGAAAGTTTCGGTGGTGTTACGAAAGTAATGCAGACCATAGGAAGATGGGTGATGTACGTCAAGAGCCACAACCACCAGTCCATTCGCGGGAGCCGTGGTCTGCAGGGCGCCGGACGGGAGAGTCACGCCCCCTTCTGCCTCGACGTGCCCGGCAGATTCGCCGAAAAGTTTTCGGCTCCCGGGGTGCGGGGCTCGATGAACGTTTCGTCCGGCTGGAGCCGTCACCACCCCGCACGCGAACCCGGCACTGTGGTTTTCCGCACCCGTGAACGGCCACGCGCCTCATGGTGATCGTAAGCTGGCCGTTTCTAGGCTTCCGGACATGACGGAATGGCTGATCGACCTCATGGAGACCCTCGGCGCGCCGGGCGCCGCGATCGCGATCGCGCTGGAGAACCTCTTCCCGCCCCTCCCCAGCGAGGTGATCCTGCCGCTGGCCGGTTTCACCGCCTCCCGAGGAGAGATGAACCTGGTCGCCGTCCTGCTGTGGACCACGGCCGGGTCGGTGGCGGGGGCGCTGGCGCTGTACTGGGTGGGCGCGCTGCTCGGCCGTGAGCGCACGCTGGCCCTGGCCGCGCGGATCCCGCTGCTCAAGGTCTCCGACGTCACCAAGACCGAGGCCTGGTTTCTCAGGCACGGGCGCAGGACGGTGTTCTTCGGCCGGATGATCCCGATCTTCCGCAGCCTGATCTCCGTTCCCGCCGGGGTGGAGCGCATGCCGCTGGGCGTCTTCACGCTCCTGACCACGGCAGGCAGCCTGCTCTGGAACACGGTCTTCGTGCTGGCCGGCTGGACACTGGGGGAGAACTGGTCGCTGGTGGAGACCTACGTCGGCATGGGCACCAACGTGGTCGTCGCCGTGGTGGTGCTCGCCGTGCTGGTCTTCGTGGGCGTACGGCTGAGCGAGCGGCGCAAGGGGCGGCATGCGCTGGACGGTTAGGGGGCTCCGGCTCGTCGGGGCGGTGACCGCCGGTGCGGTCACCGCCCTGCTGGGGGTGGTCTTCGTCCTGGCGGCGGCGCCGTTCGCCGACCGGCCCGCCGTACGCGCCGCGGCCGCGCGGATGACCGGGCTGGAACTGCGGCGGCTGCGCCTGGACCTGCCGGGCCGCGACGCCGACGGCGAGCTTCGCTACCTGGCCGCCCGGGTGCCCGTCGGCCTCCTGGGCGGCCTGGTGGTGCTGCTCCTGGTGATCGGCGCTTCCGTCGCGGTCAGGCTGCTGTGGTCGTGGAGCCGGGGGGAGGCGCTGGACGGCATGCTGCCCACCCCGCCGCTGCTGGCCTACGCCTTCCTCTCCGGCGTCGTCCTGCTCTTCCTGAACCTGTCCGGCCTGGTGGGGGTGGACGTGCTGGAGCGGCGGCTGGCCGTACGGCTGCTCGTTCCCGACCCGACCGAGGCGCTCCGGCGGCGGATCGCCGAACTGACCGAGAGCCGCGCCGGGGTCGTGGCGGTGGTGGACGCCGAACGGCGGCGCATCGAGCGTGACCTCCACGACGGGGTGCAGCAGCGGCTGGTGGCGCTGTCCATGCTGGCGGGACGCGCCCGCCGCGGCCGCCCCGAGCTGCTGGAACAGCTGCACGAGCAGGCCCGGCAGGCGCTGGTGGAGCTGCGTGAGGTGGCCTGGCGGGTCTACCCGTCGGGACTGGACGCGCACGGGCTGGCGGAGGCGCTGGCCGGGGTGGCCGAGCGGGCCGCGGTCACGGTCAGGGTGACCTGCGAGCTGCCGGTGCGGCCACCGGTGCCGGTGGAGACGGCCGCCTACTTCGTGGCCAGCGAGGCCGTGACGAACGCCGCCAAGCACTCCCGGGCCACCCTGGTCGCCATCGAGGTACGCCAGGAGGGCACCATGGTCGTCGTGCGAGTGCGGGACGACGGCATCGGCGGAGCCGACGCCACCGGCGGCGGGCTGACCGGGCTGGCTCGGCGGGTGGCGGCGCTCGACGGACGGTTCACCGTGACCAGTCCGCCCGGCGGGCCGACCGTTGTCGAAGCGGAGCTGCCGTGCGCGTGATGCTGGCCGAGGATTCCGCCCTGCTGCGCGAGGGCCTGGTGCGGCTGCTGCAGGAGGAAGGTCACGACGTCCTGGCCGCGGTGGGCGACGCCGGCGCGCTTCTGGAGGCGGTGGCAGGCGAGCGTCCCGAAGCCGTCGTGGTCGACGTACGGATGCCGCCCACCCACACCGACGAGGGCCTGCGCGCCGCCCTGGAGATCCGGCGGCGCTGGCCGGAGGTCAAGGTGCTGGTGCTGTCGCAGTACGTCGAGAAGAAGTACGCCACCGAGCTGATGGGCGGCAGCATCGACGGCGTCGGCTACCTGCTCAAGGACCGGGTGGCCGAGGTCGGCGACTTCCTGGACGCGCTGGACCGGGTGGGCGCGGGCGGGACGGCCTTCGACCCGGAGGTGGTGCGTCAGCTGCTCGCGCGGACCAGCCACGCCGACCCGCTGGCGCGGCTCACCGCCCGCGAGCGCGAGGTGCTGGAGCTCATGGCCCAGGGCCTGACCAACGCCTCGATCGCCCAAGCCCTGCACGTGTCGCAGAGTGCGGTGGAAAAGCACGTCAACGCCCTGTTCGACAAGCTCGCGCTGTCGCACATCACCGGATACAGCCGCCGGGTCCTGGCGGTGCTGCGCTACCTCGGCTCCTGACCCGCTGTGGTTTTCCACAGGTGAAGCAGGCGGCGCACCGCATTCTGCCGCCGAACCGATCTCCATAGCGTTGATCACATGATGCAGACGATGACGAACGTGCTGGTGGCGGCGGTTGTCGCGGCGGGCGCACCGGCCGTGGACGTACGCCCCGACCTGGAGAAGATCGTGACCGGCGGCGGGGCGACGGCCGCCCTGGCGCGGATCTCCGGCGGCGGCCGCACCTGGTCGGGCGCCGTGGGGGTACGCGACGTCGAGCGCGGGGGACGGCCGTCGCCGAACGGCCACTTCCGGATCGGCAGCGTCACCAAGACCTTCGTCGCGACCGTGGTGCTCCAGCTCGTGGACGAGGGCGAGCTGCGGCTCGACGACCCCATCGACAGGCACCTGCCCGGCCTGGTGCCGGGCGGTGAGCGGATCACGGTGCGCGCGCTCCTCAACCACACCAGCCACCTGTACGACTACATGAGCGAGCCCGGATACTCGACCAACCGCTGGCGCGGCGACGCCCGGTTCCGCTCCTACCGGCCGCGCGAGCTGCTCAAGGTGGCCTTCGCCGAAAAACTCCCCGACGACGGGAAGTGGCACTACTCCAACACCAACTACGTGGTGCTCGGGCTGCTGGTGGAGAAGCTGACCGGCAAGCCGTACGGCGAGGAGGTGCGGCGCCGAATCCTGCGCCCGCTGGGGCTGCGCCACACCGTGGTGCCGGGCGACCGGGCGGGGCTGCCGTCGCCGCACGCCAAGGGGTACGAGCCGCTGCCCGGGCTGGTGGACGCGACGCGGATGAATCCCTCGCTCGACTGGGCCGCGGGGGAGATGATCTCGACCACGGCCGACCTGGAGCGGTTCATGTCGGCGCTGCTGGGCGGCAAGCTGATCAGCGAGGCGTCCCTGCGGGCGATGCGGACCACGGTGGAGACGGGGGCCGGGTTCGGCTACGGGCTCGGGTTGCAGGCCTACGCGCTGCCGTGCGGCACCGTGTGGGGACACAGCGGGGAGCTGATCGGGTACCTGACGTTCGCGTTCCGCTCCGACTCGGGCAGGTCGTTGACGTTGTCGATCAACCCCTCGACCCGCAACCCGTCCACCGCGGAGGTCATGGGGATCGCCGTCAAGGTCTTCTGCGCGCCGGCCGGCTAGGACTCCGGTGACTCGTTGAGATCACGTGACCTGAGGGCGGGCGTCGCACCCCACGCGTGCCGCTCCGCCGCCGGCCGGGCTCGGCGGCCGGTCTCCGGGGACTCGGCGGTACACCGCGGGCCCTGTGCGGTGACGACCCCACGCCGCCGATGACGACCGGGTCGATGCGATCAGACTCCGGGATCACCGTCGGCACGACGATGCGACTGCGGTCGCACGGAAGCGGGGACTCCAGGAGGACGCGCGAGCGGCCTGCGTGATCAACGATGGTCGCGTGATCGAGACCATCGCGGGGATCGGCATGTCACCCGTGGAGATCCTGCTTCTGCTGGGCGTCGCCGGCCTGCTGTCGTCGCGGTGGTGCCCGCCCCGGGCCCGCCGGCCGGTCGCGGTCGCCGCGGCGGCGGTCGTCGCCCTGTCCGGGAGCGTTCTGGCCGTGCGCGGGCTGCGCTGGCAGATGGCGCCCGCGCTCGGCGGCGTCCTGGTCGCGCTCGCGTTCGCCGTGCCAGCGCTCGCGGGACGCCCGACGCGGAGGGTGCCACGGTGGCTCGCCCTGCCGGGAGTCGTGGTCTGCCTCGGCCTGGTCTGTGCGAGCGCGGCCGCCGCCTGGGCGGTGCCCGTGCCGGTGTTCCCCGAGCCGTCCGGTCCGTACGCGGTGGGCACCGCGGTGACGCAGTGGACCGACACCTCGCGCCCGGAGCCCGCGACCGCCGAGCCCGGCGACCACCGCACCGTCGTGGTCCAGGTGTGGTACCCCGCACCCAGGGGCACGACCGGCCCCCGCGCTCGCTATCTCGGCCGTACGGAGCGGGAGGCGCGTACGGTCGCCCGCGGTCTGACCGGCTACATCGGCGTGCCCGCCTTCCTGCTCGACGACGCGGCACGTGCCCGCACCGCCGCCGTCTACGACGCGCCCGTGGCGGCCGGACGGTTCCCGATCGTGCTGTTCTCCCCCGGGCTGGGCGGCGTGCGCACCCAGAACACGGCCTGGGCGGAGGAACTGGCCGCCCGGGGTTACGTCGTCGCGGCCCTCGACCATCCGTACGACTCCGCCGCCGTCGTGCTCGACGATGGACGGACGATCCACACACGGGTAGTGGCCACCGGCGACGACGAGGAGGACAGAAGGCTCGCGATCGGCTGGACGGCGGTCAGGGCCGCCGATCTCAGTTTCGTCCTCACCCAGCTCGGCCGCGTGGACCGGGGCGAGATCCGCGGCCCGCTGACCGGGCGGCTCGACACCGCGCGGGCCGCGGCGGCCGGGCACTCGATCGGAGGAGGCGCGGCCTTGCAGGCCGCTCACCAGGACTCCCGTTTCGCGGCGGTGATCAACCTGGACGGATATCCGCACGACCCCGCGCCCCGGCCCTACCACCAGCCGGTGCTCGCGCTCACCCATCCCGTCGATCCGGCCGACAACCCGTCGTACATCCCCCGTCTCACGCGTGTCCTCTCGCTCAGCACCTCGGAGAGCTACCAGATCACCGTCCCCGGCACGGCACATCTCACGTTCGCCGACGCGCCGCTCTACCTGCCGCCGGTGCCGTTCGTCGTCGGTTCCCTGGGCCGCACCGGGGGGCTTTCCGTCACCACGGCGGCCACCGCCGCCTTCCTCGACGCCACCCTGCGTGACGAACCGGGCGACCTGGCCACGATCCTGCGCCCGTACGGCGAGCTCACCGTCCACCGGCCCGCGCCCGCCAGGGTGCCGAGGACGCGGTGACCGGTCGTACGGTCTCTCGTCGAGCAGGCGCGTCACCGTGCGGCGGTGGGCGGAGGAGTGCGGCGGCGCCGTGACCAGTGGCTCGGCGCTCCTCGCGCGGGCGTGACTAGACTCGGTGGGGTGACGATCGATCTGCACGGCCGGACGCGGCGGCTGGAGCTGACCGACCAGGACCTGCGGTCCTTCGAGGCGGTCGTGCTGGAGGCCACGCCGGACGGAATCGTCCTGGACCGCTCGGCCTTCTACCCGGGTGGCGGCGGACAGCCGCCGGACCAGGGCGTGCTGCTGTGGCAGGGCGTCGAGACCCGCATCGAAGGCGTGCGCAAGGGCGACGACCTCTACCTCGTCCCGGCGCCGGACGACCCGATCCCGCCCGCCGGCACGGTCGTACGGGCGGCGGTCGCCGACGAGCGGCGCACGGCTCTGATGCGCACGCACTCCGGGCTGCACGTGCTGTGCGGTGTCGTGTTCCGCGACTACGGGGCCCTGGTCACGGGCGGGAACATGGAGCCGATGACGGCGCGGATGGACTTCAACCTCCCCGAGGTGCCGCCCGGCTTCAAGGAGGCGGTCGAGGAGGCCTGCAACGCCGAGATCGCCGCCGACCGCCGGATCGACGTACGGGTGCTGCCCCGGGCGGAGGCCTTCGCGATCCCGGACATCATCCGCACCGCGACGAACCTCGTGCCGGAGCACATCCCCGAGGTGCGGATCGTGGACATCGCCGGGCTGGACACCCAGGCCGACGGAGGCACGCACGTCGCCTCGACCAGGCAGATCGGCAGGATCAAGGTCGCCAAGATCGAGAGCAAGGGGCGCGGCTTCCGCCGCCTCCGCATCGCGATCTCCGACTGACCGCCCGGACCGATCCGCCGCTCAGAAGTCGATCCGCACGACGGCTCGCCTGAGCGTCGGCCTGCTGACCTCGGTGAACCCCGCGTCCAGGAAGACGTCACGGCTGCCGACGTGCAGCTCGCCCCAGGTGATCTCGGCGCCCGGCCGGGTGATCATCGGGTACGCCTCCAGAGCCCGGGCGCCCCGGTCCCGGGCGAAGTCGATCGTGGCGCGGGCGAGCGCGTACGTCACCCCGCGCCGGCGGAAGCCCTTACGGGTGACGAAGCAGGTCACGGCCCAGACGCTGTCGTCGGTCTCGTCCTCCTGCCGTCCGGTCCACGGCACGCGGGTGCGGGTCAGCTGGGGATAGGCCGTCCGGGGCTCGACCGCGCACCCCCCCACCGGCTCGTCGCCGAGGTAGGCCACGAGACCGCTGGTCGAGCGGGCCGCGGGCGTTCCGCACCCGGTCTGCTCGCGCAGGCGCGCGGCGCGTTCCGCGGCGGAGACCGAGCCCCACTGGTAGGTGAAGATCTTGTAGCGCTGGCAGTGGCAGTCGATCGTGCCGAGGATCGCCCGCAGGTCGTCCCACGACGCCCGGTTGGCGGGGACGACGACGAGCCGGTCGACGGGGATCGGTTCCGTGCTGTCCTGCCTCATTCCGCCGGCTGGTCCTCTCCGACCAGGCCGTCGACGGACTCGCGGATGAGGTCGGCGTGCCCGAGGTGGCGGGCGTACTCCTCGATCGTGTCGATCAGCAGGCGGCGGAGGCTGGGCGACTCACCGCGTGAGCCGGTGTACGCCGCGAGCCGTCCGAGGCCGCCCTCGGCCAGTGCCTGCCGCACGCCGGCCCGGGAGCGGGCCACCGCGTCCTGCCACAACGCCGTCAACTGCTCGGGCGTGTCGCCGGCGGCCGTACGCCACTCCCAGTCGGGGTCGGCGCCGAAGTCCACCGTGTCCCACGGCGGCGACGGCGGCCGCCCGAACAGCTTCCGGGAGAACATGTCGTCCTCCACGAGCGCCAGGTGCTTGAGCAGCCCTCCCAGGGGCATGGACGACGCGGCGGCGGTCGCCCGCAGGCCCGCCGCGTCGAGCCCGCCGCACTTCCACGCGAACAGCCGGCGCTGGCGTTCCAGCGACCCGATGAGCGTGTCGATCTCGTCGCCCGCGACCGGCGGCTCACGGAGGATGTCTTCGGTCATGGCGGACAGGCTACGGTCGGTTCCGGACGATCCCCTTCCGGAATCCGACGGGTTGCCGAATGAAACGAGACGAGAGCCCCACCGCCCGGGCCCTCCTGCTCCTCGAACTGATCCAGAACAGTCCCGGCATCACCGCGGAACGGCTGGCCGGCCGGCTCGGTGTCTCCGAGCGGGCGGCCCGGCGTTATGTCGGCATCCTGCGCGAGGCCGGCATCCCGATCGAGTCCGAGCGAGGCCCGTACGGGGGATACCGCGTCGGCCGGGGGGTCCGGCTGCCTCCTCTGATGTTCACGCAGGCCGAGGCGCTCGGGCTGGTGATGGCCGTGCTGGACGGCCACCACGACGCGGCGGATCCGGCCGACCCCGTGGGCGTCGCGCTCGGCAAGATCCTGCGGGTGCTTCCCGAGGCGGTCGGGGAGCCGGCCGCGGCGGTGCGGAGCCTGAGCGCGAGACATTTCGAACCCGGGGTCAGGACGCCCGGCCCCGAGACGACCGCCGCCCTCGTCCGGGCCTGCGCCGCGCGGCACCGGCTGAGGCTCGGATATCGCATCCGCCCCGGAGAGGAGCGGCTCATGGAGGTCGACCCGTGGGCCGTCGTCGTACGGCGCGGCCGGTGGTATCTCCTGTGCTGGTCGCACACGAAGAACGCCCGCCGGGTGCTGCGGGTGGACAAGGTGGCGGACGTCGAGGTGCTCGACGTCCCGGCCGTCCCGCCGCCCGATCTCGATCCGGCGGAGATGCTGGAAGACCACCTGTCGGCGGGCTGGCGGCACGAGGTGGAGGTCGTCGTCGACGCACCCGCCGAGGCCGTGGCCGAGTGGATCCCGCGCAGCCTGGGCCGCCGCGAACCGATCGACGCGACCACCACGCGCCTGGTCGGCAGCACGGACGAGCCGGACTGGTACGTCCGGCAGCTCACCGCGATCCGGGCGCCTTTCCGCATCGTCGGGTCACGCGAACTGCGGGAGGCCGCCGAAGCTCTGGGACGGCGCCTCCTCCAGGCCGGCGCCTGAAACGCCGGGTCCTGAAACGCCGGGTCCTGAAACGCCGGGTCCTGGAAAGCGGGCCCTGGTGGCTACGCGGAGCATGTGGCCCAGAGCTCGGCCCAGCCCTCGTGCGTGAAGTCGTCGTTCTGGTACCAGACCGCCTGCGAGTGTTCGTCGGACTGGACCGACGTGATGCTGACGTTGGCGGGGCGCCGCCCGTCGGCACCGCTGAGGTGCGGGTGGCTCGGCGGGCAGGCCACCATGAGCAGAGCGTCGCCGCCCGGCGGGATCCTCGTGGTCTGCATGAACTCGAAGCCGGTCATGGGCTCGTGCTGCACGTTGGAGCAGAGCACTTCGATCTTCACCAGGATGGCGGACGCGTACTTGTCCGTCTTCGACTGGGAGTTGCCGAACGTCACCTTCACCTCGCGCCCGTTCACGGTGATGCCCTTGTAAACCAGCTCGCCCCCGTTCCAGGTGTCCTGGGCGACGGACGAGGTCCGGGTCGTCACCGGATACGGCTTCGTCGAGGGACAGGTCCTCGACACGTAGACCGTCATGCCCGGCTGGACGGAGGTCGAGTTCGTCATGACCACGGTCTCCTCGGCGAACGCCGGGGCGACGGGGACCGTGAGTGCGGCGGCGGCGGCGATCGCCGCGACCGCGCCCGTTCGGGTGAGCCTGCGCATGTGGTGTCTCTCCTCGTTCGTCAGGCGTGTCCTTGCGCCGACGACGCTAGAGAGACCGTCTTGATGTGGTCTCCACCGTGTCGTGTGGAGTGCTTGACGGGCACTTGCGACCGGTGTTTCAGCCCGGCATGACGATGGTGGACAGGAGGCGCCGGGTGCGGCCCGGTGCGGGCTGGTTGGCGAGTCTCGCCAGGAGCACTTGTCGCAGGTCCCGCAGGAACTCCTGGAACTCCTCGTCGCTGAGGTACATGGCCGCCTGCCGGAATCCCACGCCGTCGCGGCCGAGGTCGATCTCGTCCCGGTCGAGGTAACGGTCGAAGTCGGCCAGCAGGAGCGCGACGAACGTCAGGAACGCCTGGCGGTGCTCCTCCGCGCCCAGCCCGGCCGCCTCCTCGGCCCCGACGCTCGCGTTGGCCGCGCGCAGCCGGTAGGTCCGTTCGAAGGTGCCCCGGACCTTGCGCTCGGCCGCGACCTCCAGGACCTCGCCTTCGACCAGTGCCGCGACCTGCCGGTAGAGGGTCGCCGGCGGCACGTCGGGGAGCTCCGCGCGAAGGTCCGCCGTCGTCAGCGTCCGCTCGCCCAGGAGCGCCTGGACGATGCGCAGCCGGATGGGGTGCAGCAGCAACTCGGCCGTCGTCATGATCCTACGTTCTCACATTTGACATCATTCTCACAATCGAGAACAATCATACTCACCACAGCACGACCTGCGAGGAACGCCATGAGCACCGTGACCATCACCCCCGACGCCATCGAAGTCCGCCTCACCGCGGTCGAGAAGGCCGCCGCCCTGCGTACCGACCTGCGTGTCCCGCGGTCGGCGGTGCGGTCCGCCGAAATCGTGGACGACGCACTCGGCGCGGCCCGGGGCGTGCGCACCGGCCTCGGCGTGCCCGGGCACCGCAAGCTCGGCACCTGGCACAGCCGCGCGGGCAGGGAGTTCGTCGACGTGCGCAACGGTCAGCCGGCGGTGCGGATCCACCTCGACGGGCACGGCTACGCCTCGCTGCTGCTGGGCGTGGACGACCCCCGTGCCATGGTCGCCGCACTCACCGGCGCCTGAGACGGACCGGCACGATGCGCGACATCGACCTCACCTTCACCTCGGCCGGCGAGCGGCTCGCCGGCACGCTGACCCTGCCCGGCGGCGACGGGCCCTTCCCGGCGGCGCTGCTGATCCCCGGATCGGGGCCGGTGAACCGTGACTCCGACCATCGGCGGCTCCCTCTCGGGGTGACCCGTCAGCTGGCGGAGGCGCTGGCCGCCGCGGGGATCGCGTCACTCCGCTACGACAAACGCGGAGTGGGGGCCAGCACCGGTGACTTCCTGGCGTCCGGGTTCCGCGACAACATGGACGACGCCGCGGCCGCGCTGGCCGCGCTGCGCGGGCGCGCGGAGATCGATCCCGGCCGCGTGGCGGTGGCGGGGCACAGCGAGGGCGCGCTGATCGCCACCGACCTCGCCGCCCACGACCCCGCGGTGGCGGCGGTCGTGCTGCTGTCCGGCGCCGCCAAGATCGGCGCCGAGACGCTGCGCTGGCAGGCCGCGCGTCTCGCGCCGGTCTTGCCGGCGCTCGTCCGCGCGGTGCTGCGCCTCACCCGCACCGACCTGGTCACCAAGGTGACCAAGAACCACGAGCGCATCCGCCGTACGACGACCGACGTCGCCCGGATCGGCGGAGTCCGGGTGAACGCCCGCTGGACCCGCGAGTTCCTCGACTACGACCCGGCGGCCGACCTCGCCATGATCAAGGCGCCGGTGCTGGCCGTCACGGGAGACAAGGACCTCCAGGTCGACCCCGGGGACCTCACCCGCATGGCGGAGCTGGTGCCGGGGCCGATCGAGACCCACCTGATCCCCGACCTCAGCCACATCCTGCGCAGGCAGCCGGGCACGCCGTCGCTGCGCGCGTACAAGCGTGAGGCGCGCGAGCCGATCGACGCGCAGGTGCGAGAGCTCGTCGCCGGCTGGCTCGCGCGCACGCTCGCGGCGCCGGCGCGGGACGGAGCCTGACCGTTCGGCGCGTCCGTTTTGCGGGGAGGACGACATCAGGGCACTGGTGGGCGACTCGCGAGGAGACCGCCGTGGACACGTATCACAATGTGATCGACGGGGAGCGCCGTGACCCGGCCTCCGGTGAGTGGATGGACCTCGTCGACCCCTGCACCGAGCAGGTGTACGCCAGGGCGGCCCGGTCGGGCGGCCGGGACGCGGCGAGCGCGGTGGAGGCGGCCACCCGGGCCGCGCGGGCCTGGCGGCGGACCACCCCGGCCGAGCGTCAGCGGCTGCTCGTCGAGCTGGCCGATCTGATGGCGGACAACCGGGAGGCGCTGGGCGAGGCCGAGGTGCGGGCGACCGGCAAGCCGCGCGGCACCGCCCTGCGGGTCGACGTGGACGGCTCGATCGACGTCATCCGCTACTTCGCCGGGGCCGCGCGAGTGCTGGAGGGACTCGGCGCGGCCGAGTACGCCGAGGGGCACACCTCATTCGTACGGCGCGAGCCGATCGGCGTCGTCGCCCAGGTGACGCCGTGGAACTACCCGCTGATGATGGCGGCCTGGAAGATCGGCCCGGCTCTGGCGGCGGGCAACACCGTGGTGCTGAAGCCGTCCGACACCACGCCGGGCTCGGCCGTGCTGCTCGGCGAGCTGTGCGCGAGGGTGCTGCCGCCGGGCGTGGTCAACGTCGTGTGCGGCGACCGGGACACCGGCCGCGCGCTGGTGGCGCATCCCGGTGCGGAGATGGTGGCGATCACCGGCTCGACGCGGGCCGGGGCCGAGGTGATGGCGGCGGCCGCCGCCGACCTCAAGGACGTCCATCTGGAGCTGGGCGGCAAGGCTCCCGCGGTGGTGTTCGCCGACGCGGACCTGAAGGCGACCGCCCGCGGCGTCGCCGAGGCGGCGTTCTTCAACGCCGGGCAGGACTGCACGGCCGTCACCCGGGTGCTCGTCGAGGAACGGGCGCACGACGACTTCGTCGCGGCGCTCGCCGAGGCGGCGCGGACGCTGACCGTCGGCGACCCGGACGAGGAGGGCGTGTTCCTCGGCCCGTCCAACAACGCGGCCCAGGCCGAGCGGGTCGCGGGCTTCCTCGACCGGCTGCCCGCGCACGCCCACGTGGTCACCGGCGGCGCCCGCCTCGACCGCCCCGGCTACTTCTTCCCGCCGACCGTCGTCGCCGGCGTCCGGAAGGACGACGAGATCGTGCAGCAGGAGGTCTTCGGCCCGGTCGTCACCGTGCAGCCGTTCGCGGACGAGGGCGAGGCCGTGGCCCTGGCCAACGGGGTCGAGTACGCGCTCGCCTCGAGCGTGTGGACGAGGGACGTCGGCCGGGCGATGCGGCTGTCGGCCGAGCTCGACTTCGGCGCGGTGTGGGTCAACTGCCACCAGGTGATCATTCCGGAGATGCCGCACGGCGGCTTCAAGCACTCGGGCAGCGGCAAGGACCTGTCCCGGTACGGCCTGGACGCCTACACCCGCGTCAAGCACGTGATGATCAGCCATTCCTGACCGTCCCGCTCGCCGGCGGGCCGGCACATCGATGCATTGTGACGCGGATCACCCTGTTCTGCCGTGAACCTCGGCGTCCGGAACAGTACCCATCACGATGGACTCGACGGATCTGGAGCTGTTGCGGCAGGTCACCAGGGGTGACGAGCACGCCTTCGAGCAGTTGTACGCCCGCCACGCCCGGGCGCTCCTGGCGTACGCGGAAGGGCTCCTGGGCGAGCGCGGGCCGGCCGAGGAGACGCTCCAGGAGACGTTCATCGCGGTGTGGCGCGGGGCGGGCGCGTTCGAGGAGCGGTCACAGGTACGCACCTGGCTGTTCGGCATCTGCCGCCGCCAGGCGCTCAAGCGGATGCGCGGCCACCTGCCGGCGTCGCGGCCGCTCGACGACGCGCTCGACGTGGCGTCGCCGGAGCCGGGGCCGCAGGCGGTGGCGCTGGCGCGGGCGGACGCGGCCGCGGTCGCCGCGGCGCTGCGGACACTGGCCCCGCTCCACCGCGAGGTCCTCGACCTCGCGTTCGCCGCGGAGATGTCCCACGCGGAGATCGCCGAGGTGCTGGGGGTCCCTGCCGGGACGGTGAAGAGCCGCCTGTTCAACGCCCGGGCCGCGCTGGCCCGCGCCCTGCCCGTCGAGGTCGAGGAGGCCGGCCGATGAACCATCCCACCGAGCTGCTGCCCGACTACGCCGCCGGCGTCCTCGCGAACCCGGCGGCCGTGGAAGCCCATGTGCGGACGTGCGCCGAGTGCGCCGCCGAGGCCGAGTCGTGGGGGAAGGTCCGCTCGGCCGTCGCCGGACGGGCGGCCGCGGTGGCCGCACCCACGCCGTCGGTCTTCGCCGCGATCCGGGAGCGCATCGGTGCGGCCGGGCCGTCGGCGACGCCTCGGCCGCACCCCGTCCCCGAATACGCGGTCCCCCGGTACGCGGGCGAGGTGGGGCGGCGGCCGTGGCGAAGGGCGCTCGGCCTGCTGACCCGTCAGTGGACCCTGGTCAGGTGGCCGGTCTGGGTGGTGTCCGTGGCCGCGCTCGTGATCGGCGGCGTGGTCGCCGCCCGGGTCTCGCCGGCGGGGCTGGCGCCGCAGGTGCTCGCCGCCGTGATCCCGCTGGCCGCGGCGCTCGCGGTGGCGGGGGCGTGCGGATCGGACCGGGAGCCGGTCGGCGAGCTGGTCGCCGCGACTCCCACGTCGCCCAGGGTGGTGCTGCTCGCCCGGCTCACGCTGGTGCTCGGTGTGATCGGCGCGGGGAGCCTGCTCGTCACGCTCGCGCTCGCGCCGCTGGAGCCGGTCGCCGGTCTTCTCGGCCTCACGGCGGCGTGGTTCGGCCCGCTGGTGCCGTTGTCCGCGCTCAGCTTCACGCTGTCGGTGCTGTGGCGGCCGTCCGTCGGCGTGGGGGCGGCCACGGCGCTGTGGCTGCTCCGGCTCCTCGCCATGACGGGCGCGCTCGACCGGGCGGTGGCGGCGGCGGTCGAGCGGCTGTGCACCCCCGGTGCCGGCGTCCTCACGGGCGCGGCCGCGCTCGTCGCGGTGGCGGTGCTGCTGTCGCCGCGCCTGCCGCATCGGCGGGCGAGTTTCTGAGCGGAACAAAATTCCGGTGAACCGTCCCGGCCCGCGCGGTACCCACTCACGTGAAATCAACGTCCTTGTGGCGATACGAGGCCCGGCGCGCGGGATGGCCGGCCTGCCTGGCCGCTCCCGCGTCGCTGCTGGTGACCGTCGCCCTCGCGGTGGCGAGCGCCGGCTTCGGTGCGCCCCCGCCGTCCGTGCACGGAGTGCTCCTGTCGGGTGTCGAGGCGCTCGTCCCCCTGGCCGCGGCGATGGCGGCGGTCACGGTGGTCAGCGTGGACCGCTGCCGTGAGCTGCAGCTCGCGCTCCCGGCCGCCTATCCGGGCACGCTCGGCCGCAGGCTCGGCGTGGTCGCGGGAATCGGCGCGGCGCTGTCGGTGCTCTTCTCGACCGTGCTGCGGCTCGCCGGCGCGTGGACCGGGCCGCAGTCGTCCCTCGCGTCGGTCCTGGTCTGGGCGTCGCCGCTGCTGGGGCTCACCGGCCTGGCCCTGCTCGTCGCCGTCCTGGGCCGCAGCGTCGTGCTCGCGACCACGACGGTCGCCGTGGTGTGGCTGTGCCAGCAGCTCTTCGCCGCGGCACTGGCCGCCGGCGCCTGGTCGCGCCCGTTCTTCCTGTTCATGACCAGCCGGGCGGGGGTCGCCGACGGCTGGGGGACGAACCGCGCGGTGCTCGCCGCCTGCGGCGTCCTGTTCATCACGACCGCGCTCCTGCTGCTGCGCCGGCCGGAGCGTCTCCTGACGGAGGAAGAGGTATGAGGTCGCGCTTGTCCGCGGTGTGCCGGTACGAGTTCCGCATGCAGATCCGCAAGCAGTCCCTGTGGGTGAGCACGGCCGGCCTGGCCGTGCTGATCGCCGTCGCGCAGGGCGACCGGGGGCCGCGCCACCTGCCGATCGGCGCGGGCGCCGCCGAGGTCATGGCCTCGTGGGCGCTGCTGTTCTCCATGCTGCTGCCGATCGGGTTCGGCATGGTGCTGGCCGACCGGCTGGTCCGCGACCAGCGGATCGGCGCCGCGTCGCTGCTCGCCAGCCTGCCTGCCCGCACGGGCGCGCTGGTCGCAGGGAAGTACGCCGGGTCCGTCGCCGCGACCGCGGTCCCCGGCCTGCTGGTGCTCCTCGTCGCCGCCGCCGGAGAGTTCGCGCACCGGGGCGATCCCGCGCTGTTCGGCTGGGCGGCCGGGGCGTTCGCCGTGGTGCTGCTGCCGGGCCTGGCGTTCGTGGCCGCCTTCGCGCTCGTCTGCCCGCTGGTGATGTCGGCGCCGCTGTTCCGGGTGCTGTTCGCGGGCTACTGGTTCTGGGGCAACATGCTCGGCCCCAACTACCTGCCGTCCTTGACGGGGACGCTGCTGACGCCGATCGGCGACTATCCGGCGAGCTGGCTCATCGGCGGCAAGGCCCTCTACGCGGGCGACTCCGGCTGGCTCTCGTTCCTGCGGCCCGAGCCGGGCGGCGGCGCGGCGCTGCTCAGCGTCGTCCTGCTGATCGTGCTCGCGTCCCTGCCCCTCGCGTTCGCGGGCCCCCTCATGACCCGCCGTACGTCGTCCTGAAAGAGAAAGACAACCATGGACATCATGATCAACGGGCTGCGCAGGCGGTTCGGACGGGTCGAGGCGCTGCGCGGCGTCGATCTCGAGGTCCCCGGCGGGATGTTCGGCCTGCTGGGCACGAACGGCGCGGGCAAGACCACCCTGATGCGCATCCTGGCCGGGGTGCTGTCCCCGACCGGCGGGCGGGTGCTGGTCGGCGGCCACGACCTCACCACCCGGGCGGGGCGGCTGGCCGTGCAGCGGCGGCTGGGCTACCTGCCGCAGGACCTCGGCCTCTATCCCGACCTCACGACCCAGGAGTTCCTGGACTACATCGGGCTGCTCAAGGGTCTGGACGACGACACGGCCCGGCGCCGCCAGATCGGCGAGCTGCTCGACATGGTGGGGCTGGCCGACGTCGCCGGCCGACGGCTCAAGGGTTTCTCCGGCGGCATGCGGCGGCGCGTCGGCATCGCCCAGGCCCTGCTCGGCGACCCCGCGCTGGTCGTCGTGGACGAGCCGACGGCCGGGCTCGACCCGGAGGAGCGCATCCGCTTCCGTACGCTCCTCGCCCGGATCGCGGGGCACCGCACCGTGCTGCTGAGCACCCACATCGTGGAGGACGTGGCGCAGACCTGCCAGGAGGCCGCCGTCATGGCGGCGGGCCGGGTGGTGTTCACCGGCCCGGTGACCGGCATCGTCGACCGTGCCCGGGGCGCGACGTGGGAGGTCGTCACCCGTGGGGCGCCCCCGGCCGCCGGCGTGGTCGTGTCGGCGGTCGGCGGGCCCGACGGCACGCGCTACCGCGTGGTCAGCCAGGCCAGGCCGGACCCGGCGGCGGTCCCGGTCCGGCCGTCGCTGGAGGAGGGCTACGTCGCACTCATGCGCGAGGCCGTCCCGAGCTGAGCGCTCAGCCGCGCAGGCCCGCGAACAGGTCGTCCTCGTGGGCCGGCGCGTCCACCCGGCAGGTCTTCCGGATGAAGTACTCGCGCGAGAACGCCTGGTGCTGGGCCTCCGGCGGCATCCTCAGGAAGGGGATGTTCTCGCCCTGGCTCGCGTGCGCCTGCAGGGCCTTCAGCTTGTTCTCCACGTACGGCGCGACGTCCACGACGCTGGTGATGAGCTCCTCGGGCGTGCCGAAGTCGTCGGGAAGCTCGAAGTCGTCCGGCGCCATGCCGTTGGCCCGCATGAACTCGAACATCTGCCGGATGCCCTCGCGCGGCACCGCGGTGTAGTAGAGCTTGTCCGGGATGCCGGTCGTCTCGGCCGCCGCGACCGCGATGCGGTGGGCCTGGATGTGGTCGGGGTGCCCGTAGTTGCCGTTCTCGTCGTAGGTGACGATCACCTGCGGGCGGTAGCGCTCCATCAGCTCGGCGAGCCGGGCGGCGGCCGTCTCGACCGGGACGTTGGCGAACGCGCCGGAGTGACCGTTGCCCTCCCAGCCGACCATGCCGGAGTCGCGGTAGCCGAGCAGCTCCAGATGGAAGATGCCGAGGTGGGCGACCGACTCGCTCAGCTCGGCCAGCCGCCGCTCGGCGACGGCGGCGTCGTCGTGGCCGGGCTCGCCCGGCTTCACCCCGCCGGGGCCGTCCCCCTGCTCGCCGTTCGTGCAGGTCACCAGGACCGTACGGACGCCCTCGGCGGTGTATCTCGCGAGGATGCCGCCGGTGCCGATCACCTCGTCGTCGGGGTGGGCGTGCACCGCCATCAGGGTGAGCTCTCGGTCCATTCGATTCCCCCGGGTGTCGTTTACCGTCACCCCGACGACCCTATATCGCCCCTTGATCCCGCGAGGGGACGCCGCTGCCGACCGCCGGCGCGGGGGCCGGGGTCATGCGGGTGGACACCAGCCACCAGATGACCAGTTGCAGCAGGGCCAGCGCCAGGGCGAAGGGCGGCAGCGTCCAGGCGCCGACTCCCTGGGCGATCGCCCCGGCGAGCCAGGGGAACACCGCGCCGCCGACCACCGACACCCCGTTGATCAGTCCGATGGCGGTGGGCACCAGCCGGGCCACGGTGAGCCGCGGCGCCACGGCCATCGTGGTGGGGAAGACCGGCCCGAGCCAGAAGCCGAGCAGCACGAAGCTGACGCTGGCCATCGCGGCGCCCGGGACGAGCCAGGCCAGCGTCGTGCTGATCGTGACCCCGGCCAGGCAGACGAAGGTCATCCCGGTCGCGCTCAGGCCGAGTCTGGTGGCGATCGGGCTGATCAGGAAACGGCCCAGGGTGAGCCCGAGCCAGTAGCCGGAGACGGTGTAGCCGGCCAGCAGGTCGCTCTGCCCGTGCTCGTCGACCAGGAAGCTGAACCCCCAGTTGCCCACGCTGATCTCGAGGCCGACGTACACGGCGAGGAACACCGCGCCCAGCACGACGGCGGGCTGCCGCGAGGCGGTGGCCAGCAGGCCGGGACGCTCCGCCTGCTCCTCGGCCGACGCGGGAGGCGGGGCCTCGCGGGCGGGCAGGGTCAGGTAGAAGCCGACCAGCAGCGGCAGGCAGACCAGGGCCAGGACCAGCCACACGGCCGTCCAGGGCAGGAAGGCCAGGATCCCGGTGGCCAGCAGCGGCCCGAGCAGCGCGCCGACGCCGAAGAACGCGTGCAGGCGGTTGAGCAGCGTCGTCGCCCCGGGCAGGTCGGTGAGGTAGGCGTTCAGCACCGATTCGAAGATGCCCGTGCCGTACCCGGCCACGATCTGGGCCACCAGGAAGGCCAGGAACGGCGGGCGCACGGCGGTGAAGAGACCGGCCAGCGCGAACGTGCCGCCGCCGAGGATGAGCGAGGCCCGGATCCCGAGGCGGTGGATCAACGGGCCCGCGGTCGAGCCGGACAGCATGAACCCGGCGGAGAAGGCGAAGAACTGGGTGCCGATCGTGGCCTTGTCGAGGCCGTAGTCGTCCATCTGCGCCGGCAGCAGCACCCCGCCCACGCCGGAGCTGAGACCGACCAGGATGAAGGTGACATAGGAGAGCGCGACCGGCGCCCACAGATCGCGCCGCAGTGCGGACACCTGACCTCCCGCGTACGAGCAGCCTTCCGGCCACCCGGCATGCGGGATCGGCCGTATCCGTGATCAACGGTGATCCCGTTTTCGGCGTCATGCTACTTCGAGCGCCTAATGCTCCAATAGGGGTTTTCGGTGGCTATCGTGACGATGTGACGGATCACGCGATGGTCCAGGCGAACGGCATTCGCATCGCGTACCGGACGTACGGGCCGGGCGGCGGCGTGCCGCTGGTTCTGCTGCACGGGCTGGGCGAGGGCATGGCCGGCTGGGCGGACGTCGCGCCGGCCCTGGCCGCCCACCGGCACGTGTACGCCCTCGACCTGCGCGGCCACGGCGCCAGCGACCGGCCGGGCACCTACGGCCTGGAACTCATGCGCGACGACGTCCTCGCCTTCCTCGACTCGCTGTCGCTCGGCACGGTGGACGTGATCGGGCACTCGATGGGCGGTGTCGTGGCCTACCTGCTCGCCGCCGAGCGGCCGGGCCGGGTGCGGACGCTGATCCTGGAGGACGTCCCGCTCCCCGTGCCGCGTGAGCCGCCCCCGCTCGTACGCCCGGAGGGGCCCCTGCCGTTCGACTGGGCGATGGTGGCGGCGGTCAGGCCCGAGATCGACCGGCCCGACCCGGCGTGGCTGGAGCGGCTGGGCCGGATCACCGCGCGCACGCTTGTGATCGGCGGCGGGCCGGACAGCCACATCCCCCAGGACCGCATCGCCGAGCTGGCCCGCCGCGTCCCCGGCGCCGCGCACGTCACGATCCCGGCCGGGCACCTGGTGCACGAGAACGCCCCCGGCGCCTTCGTCCGCGAGGTGCTGGCCTTCCTCGGTTAGAGCGTGGCCGGGAGCCCGAAGACGGTGAACAGGCCGGGACTCCCGAACACGACGTTGCGTGCGACTCCGTCCACGCCGATCGTGAGGACCTGGAGTGGTCGACGGCAGGGTCAGGGCCACGGCGCTCAGCGCGTACGCCGTGGTGCTGTCGGCCGGTTCGGTCGCCGGGCTGGTGCTGGGCGGGGTGCTGGTGAGCGCCGACCTGGCCGGCGCCGGATGGCGGCCGGTGTTCCTCGTGAACGTCCCGGTGGGCGTCCTGCTGACGGTCGCGGTGCCCCGGCTGGTGCCCTCGGACGTGCGGCCGGACGCGCCGTCGAGCCGGTCGCCCGGGTGGCGCCGCCTCGACCTGCGGGGCCTCGCGCTCGTGCTGCCCGCCATGCTCCTGGTCGTCCTGCCGCTCGTGCTGGGCCGGGAGGCCGGCTGGCCGTGGTGGACGTACGCGTCGATCGCCGCGGGGATCGCGCTCGCCGTCGTGTTCGTCGTGGCGCAGCGCCGTACGGCGGCCCGGGGCGGCGACCCGCTGCTGAACCTGGACGTGCTGCGCGCGGCCGGCATGCCCTCGGGCCTGACGACGCTGGTCGCGGCGATGGTCGCCTCCGGCGGGTTCCTGTTCGCCTTCGCCCTGCACCTGCAGGGCGGCCTCGGGGAGAGCCCGCTGCGGGCCGGGCTCACGTTCCTGCCCATGGCGGTGGCGTTCGGGCTGGGCAGCTTCTACTGGCGCAGGCTGCCGGGGCGGGGCGCGGTCGCCCTGGCCCGCGCCGTGCGGCCCGCGTGACCGGGCGGCTGGGTTCATGCATCCGGCCGTGTTGCGTCTCCTGCGGACGGCCTTTGCCATGGCGACGCTACCGTGGGGGTACGCCCTGGGGGGTGATCCGCATGCCCGACGGCCGGCAGCTCGCGGACCGCGTGCTGAACGCGGTGAACGGTCATGACCTGGAACGACTGTCGGCGTGCTACGACGACGACGCCGTCCTGTCCACCCCGATGGGGGACTGCGTGGGGCGCGAGCAGATCGCCCGGCACTGGGAGAGCCTGTTCAAGGGCTTCACCGACATGGCCATGACGGTCTGGAACAGGGTGGAGTGCGCCGATCCGGGCTTCACCGAGTGGACGATGACGGGCACGCACACCGGGCCGTTCCCGCTGGCCGGCGGCGGTGTCGCGAGCGCGAGCGGCCGGCGGATCACGGTCCGCGGCTGTGGGGCGTGCCATGCGAAGGACGGTCTCGTCGTCGCCCACCGGGACTATTTCGACCTGCTGGAGCTGTACTCCCAGCTCGGGTTCTCGCTCGTTTGTGGGTAATCACCCCCCGCTTTCGGGTGATTTGTGGTGGTTTACGTAGCCTGAAAGCTGGGAGAGGGGAGGCGTCATGCCCGATCCAGCGGACGCGACCGTGTTCTTCGTGGGAAACGCCACCATGATCATCCGTTCTCACGGGTTCACCCTGCTGACGGATCCGAACTTCCTGCACCAGGGACAGCGAGCTCATCTCGGCTGGGGGCTGAGCACCCGCCGCCGCACCGAGCCCGCGATGAAGGTCACGGAGCTTCCGCCACTGGACCTGGTCGTGCTGTCGCACATGCACGGCGACCACTGGGACAGGATCGCCAGGAACGGGCTCGACAAGGACCTGCCGATCGTCACCACCCGCCACGCGGCGGCCCGGCTCCGCCGCCAGGGGTTCTACCACGCCGTCGGCCTGGAGCCGTGGGAGTACCACCACGAGCGCCACGGGGACGGCACGCTCACGGTGACGGCCACGCCCGCCCGGCACGCGCCGGGCTCGGCGAACTCGCTGATGCCGCCGGTGATGGGGAGCGTGCTCGACTTCGCCCACGCCGGCGAGGTGGACCTGCGCCTCCACATCAGCGGTGACACGATCATGGACGACTGCCTGTCGGAGATTCCGCGCCGCTTCCCGGACATCGACGTCGGCATCGTCCATCTCGGCGGCACGCGGATCCTCGGCCTCACGGTGACCATGGACGGCGCGCAGGGGGTGGAGTGGCTCAGGCTGATCCAGCCGGAGTCGGCCCTGCCCGTCCACTACGACGACTACGCGGCGTTCGCCTCCCCGCTGAGGGACTTCCAGCAGCACGTCCGGGGCGCCGGGCTGTCGCACCTGGTCCACTACCTCATGCGCGGCGAGACCTACCGCCTTCCGGTGCGGCAGTCCGGCGTACGCCCGCACCGGCACGTCCCCGGGATGGGCTGACACGACTAGTCAAAAAGAAACCGTCCTATTGACACCCTGTGCGGCAAGGGTGTTGCATCTTAATTCAAGCTTCAAAGCTTGCGTGAAGCGCTGGACACCGGCGCGCGCACCCGGAGAGACGGGCGGCGCGGGCCGGAGATCCTGCTGGCATCCCCCCACCAACCGGAGATCTCCATGCGCAAACCCCGGCTCCTCATCATGGCCGCGGCCATGGTCGTCGGCCTGGCCGGCGGCCTGGTCGCCGCCCCGGGCGCCGACCGGGCCGAGGCCGCCATCGGCCCGGTCACTTGGTCGGACGAGTTCAACGCCGCGGCGGGAACGCCGATCGACGGCGCCAAGTGGAAGTTCGACGTGGGCGGCAGCGGCTGGGGCAACAACGAGTTGCAGTACTACACGAACTCCACCCGCAACGTGTACCACGACGGGCAGGGACACCTGGCCATCACCGCCCGGCGGGAGAACCCGTCCAACTTCCAGTGCCACTACGGCACCTGCCAGTACACCTCGGGCCGCATCCTGACCGCCGACAAGTTCAGTCAGGCGTACGGCCGTTTCGAGGCGAGCATCAAGATTCCCAAGGGGCAGGGCATCTGGCCGGCGTTCTGGATGCTCGGCGGCGGCAACTGGCCGAACACCGGCGAGATCGACATCATGGAGAACGTCGGCAAGGCGCCGAACACCGTCTACGGCACCGTGCACGGCCCCGGCTACTCCGGGGGCGGCGGCGTGGGCGGCAACCGGACGATCGGCGCACCGCTCGGCGACGCCTTCCACACCTACCGGGTCGACTGGTCGCCGAACCTCATCGTCTGGTACCTGGACGGCTCGGAGTACTTCCGCGTCACGCCGGCCGACATCCGCGGCAACCAGTGGGTGTTCGACCACCCGTTCTTCATGATCCTGAACGTCGCGGTCGGCGGCAACTGGCCGGGCAACCCCGACTCCACCACGTCGTTCCCGCAGACCATGCTGGTCGACTGGGTCCGCGTCTCCGGCTGGACCAGCGACGGGGGAGGCGGAACCGGGACCGGCGGCGCGCTGAAGTCCAGCCTGAACGGCCGTTGCGTCGACATCCCGGGCGCCAATCCCGTGGACGGCGCCCGGCTGCAGATGTACGACTGCAACGGCACCGCCGCCCAGCAGTGGACGATCGACAGCGACGGCACGGTCCGCGCGATGGGCAAGTGCATGGACGCCGCGGCGGCCGGCACCGCCAACGGCACGCCGATCCAGCTCTACACGTGCAACGGCACCGGCGCGCAGCGCTTCACGCTCAGCCCGGCCGGCGACCTCGTCAACATCCCCGCGAACCGATGCGTGGACATCGTGGACGTCAACCCGGCCAGCGGCGCACGCCTCCAACTGTGGGACTGCACCGGCGGGGCCAACCAGAAGTGGACCCGCGGCTGACGACCGTGTGACCGGTGTGAGGGGTTGCGGCCTCTCACGCCGGTCACGGCCGTTTCCGGCGTACGGCCAGGGCGATCACCAGGTACGGCGCCGCCGCGACGGCGAACAGCGGTCCGGGGCCGGTCCACACCGACCCGGCCGCGTAACCGCCGTAGACCGTCAGGGCGACGATCTCGGTGCCGACCCCGGCCATCGATGTGACCGTGGCCCGCGCGCCGTCCGAGATCCCCTCCTGCAGCCTCGCCTCCAGCGCCGCCGTCGCCCACTGGAACAGGCCGAAGGCCACGGCTACCAGCGTGAGCGCCTCCGGCCGGCCCGCGGAGGCTGCGACGGCGCCGGCCGCCATGCAGCAGGCGGCCGTCACCAGGGCCGGCGCGAGGGCGCCCCGCCCCCGCCCGGCGAACCACCCGCCGACCATGCCGCCCGCGCTCACCAGCAGGACGAGCAGGGGAACCCGCCCGATGGACACCCCGGTCGCCTCCGCGAGCAGGGGGACGTACTCGTCCATCGCCCCCGCGACCGACGTCGCCGACAGGACCACGATCGCGCGGCGGACCGCGGGGCCCTCGCGCACCTGGGCCAGGCCGTCCCGCAGGACGGCGACGTATCCGCCGGCGACGCCCGGCCGGTCGCGGTCCCCGCGCGACTCGGGGAACGACAGCCCCACGGCGGCTCCGAGCAGTGTCACGAGCACGCTGGCCAGGCCCGCCGCGCGCATGCCGCCCACGGCGAGCACGGGCCCCGCCAGCGCGGTCGCGGCCATCACCGCCGTCGTGCCGAGGGCGGCCGCCCGCCCGGCGAGCGCCGGGAAGCGGGCGGTCGCGCCCCACCGGCCGAGTTCCTCGTACACCAGGGCCTGGAGCGTGCCCGAACGCAGGGAGCCGCCGGCGCCCCACAGCACGAAGCCCAGCGCGAACGACCAGTAGGAGGGGGCGAACGTCCACAGGGCGTACCCCGTGCCCGTCAGGAGGGGTGCGACGGCGAGCAGCGACCTCCGCGAGACGAGGTCGGCCCACACGCCGGACGGGACCTCCAGCACGAAGCCGGTGACGGACCAGATCACGAACAGCGAGGAGATCTGGGCGGGGGAGAGCCCGTTCTCGGCGAACAGCAGGGCGTACACCGGATAGAGGACGACGAAGTCCTCCAGGAACGCGTACGCGTACAGGCGGGCCGCGAGGGCACCTTCAGGTGAGCGTCAATGTCGCCGGTTCACCCTTTGCACCCTACGCGCCCGCCGATCTTCGCGCACCGGGCTTTTCGTGGGCTTGGGGCTCAGGGCACCCGGGGCTCAGGGGGTCCGGGGCTCAGGGGGCCCGGGGCTCACATGCTCACGTTGCTCATGGGCTCACGGCGAGGAGCAGGAAGGCGGCGAGCAGCGTGAGGTGCACGCCCGCCTGCAGGACGGTGGCCCGGCCGGGCACCACGGTCAGCGTCGCCACGACGATCGTCAGCCCGAGCAGCACGATGTGCGTCGCGTCGAGTCCGAGCAGCAGCGGCCCTTCCACCCACAGGGACGCCGCCGCGATCGTCGGGATGGTGAGCCCGATGCTGGCCATCGCCGAGCCGAAGGCGAGGTTCAGGCTGACCTGGACCCGCGCGCGCCGGGCCGCGCGTACGGCGGCGAGCGTCTCCGGCAGCAGCACCAGCAGCGCGATCACGACGCCCACCACCGCCTGCGGCAGGCTCGCGGCGCGTACGGCCGACTCGATGGCGGGCGACTCCACCTTCGCCAGACCGACCACCGCGACGAGCGCGGTCAGCAGCAACGCCAGGCTGGCCGTGGCCGCGCGCGTGGTCGGCGGGCCGGCGTGCCCGTCCGCGGCATGGCCGCCGGGCTCCACCGGCAGGAAGTACTCGCGGTGCCGTACGGCCTGGGTGAGCACGAACAGGCCGTACACCGCGAGCGAGGCGACCGCGGCGAACGCGAGCTGGGGCGCGGAGAAGGCGGGCCCGGGCTTGCTGGTGGTGAAGGCCGGCAGGACGAGGCTCAGCGTCGACAGGGTGGCGACGGTGGCGAGCGCGCCTCCCGTTCCCTCCGCGTTGAACACCGCCACCCGCCGCCGCAGCGCCGCGACCAGCAGCGACAGGCCGGCGATCCCGTTGCACGTGATCATCACGGCGGCGAACACCGTGTCGCGGGCGAGCGACGCCGCGGCCGGCCCGCCCGACACGGTGAGGCTGAGGATCAGCGCCACCTCGATCACCGTGACCGCCACGGCGAGCACGAGCGAGCCGAACGGCTCGCCCACGCGATGGGCGATGACTTCCGCGTGGTGGACGGCCGCGAGCACCGAACTCGCGAGGAAGAGCGCGGCGATCACCACGACGACGGGTGGGATGCTCCGTCCCCACGCCAGCGCGAGCACCGCCACGGCGAGGATCGGAACGGTCACGGTCCAGGTGGCGGCCAGTCGGCGGTAGCGCAGGCTCACATGGTTCTTCCTGCCCAAATGGGACGAAAGGTATAAAGGACCCTAGAGCTGCTTGAGCAGCCAGCGCGGGCCGGTGACCAGGGCGCCGAGGGCCGTCACCCGCTCGCGCAGTCCCCGGTCGGCGGTGACGACGAGGGCGGTCTCCCACGAGCGCACGCCACGCACGGCGTCCACGATCGCGTCGTCCCCGCTGCCACGGGCCACCACGACGGTCAGGTCCCCGGTCACCGGCCCCGGGTCGGCGGCGCCGGCCGCCGCTCCTTCGAGCACCGCGACCATGCGCGGGAACCACCGGGACAGTGCGGGAACGCCTTCCGGCATCTCGCCGAGGCCCTGCCCGGAGAGCGGGATCAGCTCGTTGAGCAGGCGGTTCGCGGCACCGGCACGGTCGTTCCACCATCCGTGCTCGGCGCGCGCGCCGATGATGTTCGCCATGTCGAGGACGACGACCACCGGGCTCAGCGCGGGCCTGATCCTCGGCCACGAGTCGGCGAAGCCCGGATGCAACTCTTTCGACGGGACCTCGTCGGCCGCCACCCAGCGCATGTCGGCGCTCTCGCCGTTGGCGGGCGCGGCGTCGAGCAGCCCCCCGGCCTCCGCGATCACCGTCTGGAACGACCAGCCGCCGTGGTCGTCGACGTAGAGCCCGCGCACCCGGATCAGATCGGCGTCCAGCGCCGCCTCCTCCTGTGCCTCGCGCAGGGCGCCGGTGATGGGGTCCTCATGGCTGTCGCACGCGCCTCCCGGCAGCCCCCACGTCCCGCCGTGATGGCTCCACCAGGCCCGCTTCTGCATCAGCACGTACGGCATGCCGTCGAGGGTGTGGTGCACGGTGAGCAGGCCGGCGGCGCCGTACAGCCCCCAGTGCTGGTGCCCCAGCTCGCACAGGGCCCAGCCGTCGCCGTCCTTCGCCGCCATGCACCCCATCTTGCCGTAGCGGGCTGAGCGAGGTCCGCCGCCCCGTTGCTCTGATGGTCGCCGGGTGGACCGGTGGTACGTGACGGGGTCGTAGGCCGATCGTTATTAACCGGTAAGCGATCCTTCCGAGAGCCGAGTCCGAAGCCCGTTAGCGTGTGAGCCCTCACTCGTGATTCCCCCTTATCCGGAGAATCAGGAGATGTCATATCTGGAGAGACGCCCGCTTCCTGCGGCCGGAGGAGCGGGCGTTGTCCTCCCTCTGTCGTTTCGATGTCGGCCCACCGGCCGTCCCGCTCGGCTCCTCTGGGGTGCCAGGCGGTGGATTTCCTCACGATCTCTCCACAGGCGCCGCACAAGTGCCTGGTTGACTGCTGTCGTGATTCGGGAACCGGTGGGCCGGCATCGTGAACGCGTCCCGGTCAGGGCGATCACGTCGAGAGAGAACATCGCCGCATGTCTCGTGCCGGTGGCCGGCGTGGCACTGGTCGCACTCGGGATTCTGGATTGGCTCGCGGCGATGTCGCTCATCCGGGGAGTTCAGTGCGGCCTGTACGAGCAGGGGGGCGTACTCGACTGTGGCGGATCATCCACGTTGGATGAAGCTGTCCTTCTCGGACCGCTGCTCGCGCTGCCGATGTTCGTCGCGGAGACCTGGCTGATCGCCCGGGGGATTCGGCGGATCGCTGCCGGGCGGGAACACAACCGGGCCTGACCCCGCCGATCGAGTCCGCGGTTCCTGGTTGCCCGCCCTTTTCGTAGACAGCACGACGGTCTGTCCGCGGAGAGCACGACGGCGTCGTATAGAGCACGACGGGAGAAGCCCGCGCGACTTCAGGTCGTGCAGGCTGCAATCGATCGACTGACGCCGGCGGAGCCCGCGGCCCGCGGCGCTCATCATGGCCGTGCTCGTCGGTGAGCGGCCGATTCGCGAACGGCGGGCCGCATCGGCCGGACGCCCCGCGATCGGGTGCTCGGGAAAGGGAACGCAGATGCCACTGGAGGAAGCAGCCGGGCGAATGCCGGGCGCGGGATCGCGTGCCAGGAGACTGCGGCGGGCCGTCTTCGGCGCGTTCGTCGCCCTGGTCGCCGTGTTCGGCATGACCGCCGGTGCGGGCGCGAGCGCGACGGCCAAGGAGCCCGCGGAGGGCCCGGCGCGCTTCGCCCCCGGGTTCAGGCACGGCAAGGTCGTCGTGGAAGGCGGCGCCGTCCACTACGTGATCGGCGGATCCGGACCGGCCGTCGTGCTCCTGCACGGCTGGCCGCAGACGTGGCTGATGTGGCGCCCGCTGATGCCCGAGCTCGCCCGCGACCACACCGTGATCGCCGTGGACCTGCCGGGGCTGGGCGACTCGGCCGTGCCGGCCGGGGGCTATGACAAGGTCACCACCGCGCGGCGGGTGCGCGAGGCCGTGCGCCGGCTGGGATTCGACCGGGTGGCGATCGTCGGTCACGATCTCGGCGTCCTGGTCGCCTACCCCTGGGCCCGCGACTTCCCCGGCGAGGTGACCCGGCTCGCCATGATCGAGACGCCGCTGTCCGGCTTTGGTCTCGAGGAGCTCTACGGGGTGAGCTGGCACTTCCGGTTCAACATGTCCCCCGCGCCGATCCCCGAGCGGATCATGGACAACGACGACGTCAGCACGTACCTCGGCATGATCTTCGACTTCAGCTACCGCAAGGATGCGGTGGATCGCGAGTCGTACTACCGGGCCTACGCGGATCCGGCCAGGCGGAGCGCGGGGTACGAGTACTACCGGGCGTTCGCCGCGGACGCGGAGAACAACAAGGCCAACGCGGCGAAGCGGCTGCCCATGCCGGTGCTGGGGATCGGCGGCCAGTACTCCTTCGGGCCGGGGGTCGCGGACTCGTTCCGCCAGGTCGCCGACGACGTGCGCACGGTGGTGGCACCCGACTCCGGGCACTTCGTCCCCGAGGAGAACCCGCGCTTCATGGCCGACTGCGCGAGCCTCTTCCTGGGCGCCCGGACCGGCACGCCCCCGCGTCCCGAGCTCGCCTCCTGCGCCCCGTGAACCCGGGCATGTGATCGACTGTCTCTCCTTCTCACGCCGTCGCCGGTGCGGGTGGTGGTGGCTGCTACCCGATCACCGTCGTCTACGGGCTCGGCTCGCCTCCTGCCGGTACATCGGTACCGGCAGGGGGTCGCCGCCGTCAGGGGTGTGCGGTGTGGCGACGGCAGGCCGGCCGGGCGGTGACCTCTCCGGCAGCGGACCGATGAACGCCGGGTTCACCGGTGATCGCCTTCTTGATTTCCGGATTCTCGCCTGAACGTTTCAGCCGGTCCCGGAGTCCCGTTCCTGTCTTCGGCGATTTCTGCGCAAGTGAGGGCTGCCCTGGGCGGAAAGCCGCCGCGGCGCGCGTTGACCGGCGATCGACGGGATCGTAGCTTGATGCGCGGTGTTCCTGTGGGTGAATTCAGTTCAGGTGCACGAAAAACCCTTGTGGGGTCGGGAGTCATTCCTCGGTCAGGGGCCCTGCGCGACCTGCAAGGAGTTCGGTTTTGAGAAGCAGAACCACAACGGGTGCCGGGGTGATCAGCGCCCTCGCCGGAGTCGTCGCCTTGGCCGGCGTGGCCACCGTCGGAACGGCGCAGGCCGCCACCGGGTGCGCCGTGACCTACACGACCAACGACTGGCCGGGTGGGTTCACCGCCGCCATCACCATCCAGAACCTGGGCAGCGCGATCGACGGCTGGACCCTCGGGTTCGCCTTCCCCGACAGCGGTCAGAAGGTGGGCACGGGCTGGTCGGCCACCTACAGTCAGAGCGGGCAGAACGTCACGGCCACGAACGTGGACTACAACGGCGCCATCGCGACCGGCGCGTCGTTGTCCATCGGGTTCAACGGCAGTTGGTCGGGGTCCAACCCCAAGCCCACCTCGTTCACCTTGAACGGCGTCACCTGCACCGGCTCTGCCACCACCTCATCACCGACCCCGTCGCCCACCCCGACACGCTCGCCCTCGCCCTCAGCCACCCCCACGCGCTCACCCTCCCCCTCCCCCTCACCCTCAGCCTCGCCCTCGACGACGCCGTCGAGTGGTGCGGTGTACGTGTCGCCGAACGGCAGGGACGGTGCCGCGGGGACCCAGTCCGACCCGACGACCCTCACTTCGGCGCTCACACGCGTCGCCCCCGGCGGGACGATCTACCTGCGCGGCGGGCGGTACGCCTTCACGCAGACGATCACCATCGCACCGGGCAACAACGGCACGTCGAACGCCCGCAAGACCCTGTCCGCCTACCCCGGTGAGACCCCGGTGCTGAACTTCTCGGCCCAGAGCGAGTCCTCGTCGAACCGCGGACTCGTCGTGAACGGCTCGTACTGGCATGTGTACGGCATCGTCGTCGAGCGGGCCGGCGACAACGGGATCTACGTCGGCGGCAGCAACAACGTCATCGAACGCACGGTGACCCGGTTCAATCGCGACACCGGGCTGCAGCTCGGGCGGATCGCCTCCGACACCCCCCGCGACCAGTGGCCGTCCAACAACCTCATCCTCAGCGCGGAGTCGCACGACAACGCCGACTCCGACGGTGAGGACGCCGACGGCTTCGCCGCGAAGCTCACCACCGGCACCGGCAACGTCTTCCGCTACGCCGTGTCCCACAACAACATCGACGACGGCTGGGACCTCTACACCAAGACGGACACCGGAGCCATCGGGCCGGTGACCATCGAGGACTCCCTGTCCTACAACAACGGCACCCTCACCGACGGCAGCCAGGCCGGCGCCGGCGACCGCAACGGCTACAAGCTCGGCGGCGACAAGATCTCCGTCAGCCACATCGTCCGGCGAAGCATCGCCTACCGCAACGGCCACCACGGGTTCACCTACAACAGCAACCCGGGCACGATGTCGATCTCGAACAACGTCGGCATCGACAACGCCGAGCGCAACTTCTCCTTCGACGCCGGCACCTCGGTGTTCCGCAACAACACCTCGTGCCGCAGCGGCAGCGGGTCCAACGACAAGACCGTCGGTGACGTCGACAGCTCCAACCAGTTCTGGTCCGGCTCGAACGGGTCCCGGTGCTCCTCCTACACCGGAGCCATGGGCTGGTCCTTCGCCTCGGACGGCCGCCTCGTCGTGACCTTCGGCGGCAGGCCGGTCACGCCGTAACCGGTCGTCTCGTCAACGGCATGGACTCCCCGGCGGACTACGGCTCAGCCCTGCCTGCCTCTGCCAGGGTCACCGGCGGGGCCCGCCCACCGCGCCGTACGCGATGGGCGGGGCCCGCAGGGCGGCTTGCGCCGCGCCGGTCTCAGCGGCCGTTGACGGAGAAGTGCTGGTAGTCCTTGGCACCCGACCACGAGCCGCCCCAGCCCCAGCCGATCCGCTCGAAGGCCCGCACCACGCGGTCTCCGCTGTTGATCACGCCGGGCTTCTTGAGCGGCCGGTCCACGAACGCGTCCGCGTTGCGGTGGGCGTTGGAGCCGTTCGCGTAGACGTACGGGTTCTCCCGGGGGTTGAGGTCCACGGCGAGGCCGTACGCGTGGTTGGACCAGCTGCCGGAGCCGGTGGCGTTGCGGCAGTTGAAGGCCGAGGTGTTGTCGGCGTCGATGGAGTCGTAGTCGCTGCCCTTGTAGACGTCGACGGGCTCCATCCGGCGGATGGGGTAGCGCATCTCGTAGAGCTTGCCGAAGACGGAGGCGATGTCCTCGGCCACCTTCTTGTTGACCACCAGCGTGCCGGTGTGCGCCTGGTCGTCGAAGCCCCAATAGGTCATGGTGATCTTGCGTAGCCCACTCGGCGGAACCGGGCAGCCCGGACGCCACGAGTGCCGGAGCTCGTCACGGGACACCGTCTCAATCTTCGCGGAGAAGGGCGGCGGCCCGCTCGGGCTCGGTGTGGGCCCGGTCTCGGGCGTGGGCGATACCGGCACGGCCGTGGGCGTGACGGACGCGGACGGAGCGGGCGCGGCCGAGGAGGCGGTGGGCATGGGCGAGTCCGACGCCGGGGCCGCCGGGGCGGGCGCGGACACCCGGGTCCGGGCGGTGGCGGACGCTCCCGCGTCGCCGACCCCGCCACAGCCGGTCATCCCGACGAGAGCCGCCATCACTACCACTGACCTGCGGTTCCACAAGGAGGTCATAGGCGCAGGCTACCCGTGAACGAGACATGTGCCGGCGGTCGCGCGACACTCCTGTGGACAACGGGATTCCTGTGGATAAAACCTCGGCGGTTGACGACTCGCCGTATAGAACGGAATCGACATATGGAAGGGGCGCAAGCCGTACGAAATGACGATCGGAATCGTCATGTGCCGCCGCTAGGGTGGCGTCGTGCTTGAGGAACTGCGTTTCGGCGGGGTGACCGTGCCGACCCACGCGTTTTTCGTGGGCCTCGGCGTGGTCCTCGCGAGCGTGGTGTTCGTCCTGGAAGCACGGCGCCGGGGAGCCCTGCGGGAGGAGTCCCTCGTCGCCGTCACCGGCGCGCTGGTCGGCGGGGCGATAGGCATGCGGCTGTCCGGGTGGGCCGAGCATCTCGACTTCGCGCTCAACCCCGGCCTCGTCGAGGCGTGGATGTTCGGCGCCCGGAGCATCCTCGGCGGCCTGACCGGCGCATATGTCGGAGTGCTGGTCGCGAAACGGCTGATCGGCTATCGGGAGCGCACCGGCGACCTGTTCGCGCCCGCGGTCGCGCTCGGCATGGCCGTCGGCCGCGTCGGCTGCTTCCTCACGGAGGCCCCGGGCCGTCCCACGAGCCTTCCTTGGGGCGTCCACGCACCCGCCACCGTGCCGGAATGCCCCGGTTGCGTGACCGGACAGGCGATGCACCCGTCCTACCTGTACGAGACCGTCTTCCAGCTCGCCGCCTTCGGCGCGCTGCTGTGGGCCCGGAGCCGGGTTGACCGGCCGGGCGAGCTGTTCACCCTTTATCTGGGCGCGTACGCCGCCTTCCGGTTCCTCGTCGAGTTCACCAGGGCGAACGAGACGGTCTGGCTCGACCTGACCCGCCCGCAGTGGTTCCTCGTCCCGGGCCTCGCGCTTCTCGCCGTCCGCCTCGGGATCGGATATCGCAAGGGCTTCTACGATCGGCTGCTCCCCCGCCGGGGCGAGCGGCGACCGCTGTCACTGGGCGCCCGGCTGTCGCCTGCGGGCGAGGAGGAGAGATGAGCACACCCCCCGAGCCCTCCGAGCGGCCGGACGACCCGCAGCAGGGCGTTCCCGCCGGGACGCCGGACGATCAGCCGCACGGCGATCCCTCCGGGCTGCCGGACGACCCGCGGCACGGCGATCCGCGGCAGGGCGAACCGTCCGGGCGTCCGCCGGTACCGCCGCCCTCCGGCACGCCGCACGGTCCGGCCGGCCCGCCACCGCCCCAGGGCCCGGCCGGCCCGCCACCGCCCCAGGGCCCGGCCGGCCCGCCGCCGTCGTACGGCCCGGCCGGCCCACCGCCTCAAGGTCCCGGCGGTCCGCCGCATCAGGGCCCGGGTGGCCTGCCGCATCAGGGCCCGGGCGTCCCGCCGCCGTGGGGTGCGCCGCCGCCCTATGGCCCCGCCGGGCCGTACGGACCGCCTGCGCCGCAGAGCTCGACCGCCGTGGTCGTCGCGATGACGATCGTGGGGATCGTGGCCTACGTGGTCATCAATTTCGTGCTCTTCCTCGCGACCCTCGCGGCGGCGGACGGAGTCGCGAGCGACAACAAGAACATCGCGCTCATCGGCGGATCCGTGATCCTCGCCGCGATCGCGTTCGGCGGCGGAACGCTGCTGCTGCTCCTGCGCAGGCCCTGGTCGCGGGGGCTCGGGATGGGCCTGATGATCGGCTGGGCGCTCATGACGATCTTCACCGCCGGCTTCTGCACCGGCGTCAACCCCTCGCTGTACACGGACGGAGCCCTGTGAGCACGGGAATGCCCCTGCGGGGCGACCGCATCCTCCGTTACGTCAACGCGTTCTGCCCCCGCTGCCACGACGAGCGGCCGGACCGCCCGCTGGCGGAGGTGCCCCGCCTGTCCGGCTGGCTCGCGGCCCGCGACGGGCGGGTCTACCTGGAGCGCGGCTGCCGGAGCCACGGCATGGTCAGGACCCTCTACGACGAGGACCCGGAGATCCTCGCCTACCTGGAGGAGTGGACCGCCCCCACCAAGGCGCATCTGCCCGACGTCGCCGGGAACTTCGACCCGGTCCCGGAGGCGTACCTGCGGGGGCTGCCGGAGATGCAGACCCAGCACACCTGCATCCTCCTGGAGGACGTGGCGGAGGCGTGCAACCTTCGCTGCCCGACCTGCTTCACCGAGTCCTCGCCCGACCTGCGGGGGATCGTGCCGGTCCGGGAGGTGCTCGCCAACGTGGACCAGCGGCTGGCCCGCGAGAACGGCCGTCTCGACGTGCTCATGCTCAGCGGCGGCGAGCCGACCCTCCACCCCGACCTGCCCGAGCTGCTGGCCGAGCTGACGGCCCGGCCCGTCACCCGCATCCTGATCAACACCAACGGGCTCCTGGTGGCCCGCGACGACGCCCTGCTCGACCTGCTCACCGAGCACCGAGAGCGCGTCGAGATCTACCTGCAGTACGACGGCGTGTCGGCCGCGGCGTCCCGCCACCACCGGGGCGGCGACCTGCGGCGGCAGAAGGCGGAGGCGCTGCGGCGCCTGTCGGAGCGGGAGATCTTCACCACGCTCGTCATGACGGCCGCCCTCGGGGTGAACGACGGCGAGATCGGTGACGTGGTCCGCCTCGCCCTCGACACGCCGTACGTCGGCGGCGTCTCCATCCAGCCGCAGTTCGGCTCGGGGCGGTCCGGCGTGATCGACCCGATGGACCGGCTCACCCACACCGGTGTGCTCAAGCGCCTCGGCCCGCAGACCGGCGGCCTGGTCAGCTGGCGCGACCTGACCGCCCTGCCCTGCTCGCATCCGCACTGCTGCTCGGTCGGCTACATGATCAAAGATGACGCCGACCGGTGGCGCTCGCTGACGGCGTTGATCGGGCACGACCGCCTCAAGGAGAACCTCGGGCTCGTCTCCAACCGCATCGCCGACTCGGAGATCCCCCGCCAGCTCCGCATGGCCGTGCAGGAGTCGCTGCTCGGCCTGCTGTCGGAGCAGTCGTCGCTGTCGCATCCCGAGATGGGCAAGGTCTGGCGCGACATCTGCGAGAACTGCGACCTCGGGCTGACCACCCTGCTGACGCTCGCGTCCTCGGCCCTCCCCGGGCGCAGGAAGCGGCTGCGCCGGCTGCTGGGCGAACGGATCGTGCGCATCACGATCAAGCCCTTCATGGACATGTCCACGATGCTGGAGGAGCGGCTGGTCCAGTGCTGTGTCCACGTCGGCACCCGCTCCGACCAGGACCAGTGCGCGCCGTTCTGCGCGGTCCAGGCCTGGCCGGCGCTCGCGCGCCAGCGTCTGTCCGCCGTCGCCGCGGCCGACCCCGGCGTACGGCTCCCGCTGCTGGAGATCACATGAGCCCCCCGCACGGGGAGCCCGGCGACGGGGAGACGGGCCCGACGGGGGTCGTGTACGAGCAGGCTCTGGCGGCGCAGGCGTCCGGGGGCGGGCAGGCCAACCCGTACGATCCGCTGAAGCTGTGCGTCTACGCGACTGTGGCCCTGCTGGCCTGGCTGTTCGGAGCCTGGGCCGTGCTCGGCTTCGCGGCCCTGGGGTTCGCGGGTTACTGGCGGGCCCGCCGCGCCGGGCTCACCAGGAGCAAGTGCTACCTCAGGGACACCCGGCTCGTCCTCGCCTACCTGGGACTGATCGCCCTGGTCGCCGCGGCGGCCCTCGTGCTCCCGCACGTGTCCCGCTAGGGTGCTGCGGCTTCAGTCACGCTTGGGCCAGATCGGGCCCCGGTCGGTCCAGATGACGCCCTTGTTGCGGCACAGGCAGAAGGGGTGGCCGACCGGGTCGGTGTAGACCCGCCAGCCGTAGCCTTCGGGGCCGATGAAGTCCTGCTGCAGCGTCGCGCCGAGGTCGAGGACGCGGCGCTGCTCGGACTCGATGTCGTCCACCTCGAAGTCGAGGTGGAACTGCTTGGGGTGCTCGCTGTCGGGCCACTGCGGAGCGCGGTAGTCGTCCACCCGGATGAAAGCCAGCTCGACCTCGCCGAACGTGATGCCGGCCCAGTTGTCGTCGCTGCCTTCCTTGATCGGGCGGCCCGTCACCGCGGAGTAGAAGGCCGCCAGCTTCATCGTGTCCGGGCAGTCGATGATGAAATCGGTGAGTCGCAGCATTCCGCGATCGTGTCACACGATCAAGGGGAGCCCGGCAAGGCCTGGTCCTCGCGAGACCCGCTCCGTCACGGAATTTGTCGGTGGGCTTCGCCATGATCTGCGTACCTACTCACCGAGGGAGCATCATGGCTGTCGCCCGGGAAGCGGACTGGTCCGGCATCGGCTGGGACGCCTGGAAGAGCCTGCGGGTGATCCGCGCCCGGCTCGACGCGGGTGCCGATCCCAATTCGAGCGGCCCCTACTATGAGCCGCCCTTGCACAGAGCCGCCGAATGCGGCTCTCCCGAAGTGGTGAGGGAGCTCGCCGCCCGCGTCGACGATGTGGACGCCGAGTACGAGGGCCGTACGGCGCTGTGGACGGCCGTCTTCGCCAACCGCCGGGACAACGCCCGGATCCTGGCCGAGGCCGGTGCCGATCCGTGGCGGCCGATGATGAACGGCTGGTCGCCCGGACGGCTGAGCCTGGCCACGCCGACCCCCGCCCTGTTCGGTGATCCCGTGGGCCGGCCCGGGCTGTCCGAGGCCGAACTGGAGGCGGTGGCGGAGGCGAGGCGTCTCATCGATGCGTTGGGCGACTTCTACTACGACGGGGTGGCCGTGGCCTGCGTGGCCGGCGTCACCGCGGCCGAGGCGGCACGCCGTCTGGAAGCCGCCTCTGTCGACGCCGCCGAAGTCGACGCGCTTCTCGAGGACGACATCTTCGAGGACTTCGACGAGAACCTCGCCATCATCGGGGTCACGGACGTGCCCGGCGGCTGCGTCGTCAGCCAGCCGTGGGGATACATGCCGTACGCGACCGGTGTCACGGAGCGCCTGTCGGCGGGGACGGTCTGCTATGCGATGTACGCCAATCCCAAAAGTGGCAACCAGGGGAGTGTGACCCGGGACGGCGCAATCGTGGAATGGGACACCCATCCCGGTGGCGGCGACCCCTCGTCCGACGCCTCGGCCGAGGAGATCCTCCGCAGCTACCTGTTCCATGGACGAGCGTTGGCGTACTGCTGCGCGGGCGCGGGCCTGCGGCTGGACGATGCCGCTGCCATCGAATCGCCCAGCGCGTGGGTGAGACTCCCCGAACGGGACCACTGGCGCTGACCGCCCACCCCGCGACGAGGCAGGCGCACGACCGTGCGAAGGACCGGTCTCGTGGCGCCTCGCCGGGGCAACGGACGGCGAGGGTGGTGGAGCCGCTGAACGACGGTGTTTGACGGAGCTTTCGGGGAAAGCTCGCGCAGGTGTTCGATGACGCGCTACAGTCATGCCCATCGGATCGAACACGGGTTCGGTCGAGTCCTGCCAGGTAAGGGGTGTGTGATGACTGTGCCCACGGTGTCCGCCGCCCCGGTTCCGGCAGCCGCCGTTCCCGTGACCGACGATCCGGTCGTGCCCTCCCCGGCTCCGCCCGTTGTCGTCCCGGTCGTCCCGGCCCAGGCTCCGCCCGCCGCCGCGCGGTGCGTGCCGCGGCCGCGCCGGGCGACACGCCGTAGCACTCTCTACGGAAATCTACGACGGCCGCTATATCCCGTCATAAAGTCCGAGAGCGTGGACCCCGTGCGCAATCCCTACGCCCCCGGCGCCGGCCAGCGCCCCCCGGAACTCGCCGGACGCGACCGCGAACTGCAGCAGTTCGAGATCGTGCTGGAGCGGGTGGCCCGGGGCCGCCCCGAGCGGAGCATGGTCCTCACCGGCCTGCGCGGCGTGGGCAAGACCGTCCTGCTCAACACGTTCAAGTCCATGGCCATGCAGCGGCTGTGGGGCACCGGCAAGATCGAGGCCAGGCCCGACCAGTCGATCCGCCGCCCGGTGGCGGCCGCGCTGCACATGGCCATCAGGGAGCTCGCCCCCCGCCACCGCGCCCCGGAGCGCATCGAGGAGTTCCTCGGCGTGCTCAAGGCGTTCGCGATGCGCGATCCCGCCGCGGCGAAGGGCACCTCGCACTGGTCGCCCGGCATCGACGTGCCCGCCGCGCGTGGCCGGGCCGACTCGGGTGACCTGGAGATCGACCTGACCGAGCTGTTCGTCGACGCCGCCGGCGTCGCGACGGACCTCGGCGTCGGCATCGCGCTGTTCATCGACGAGATGCAGGACGTGCAGGCGCCGGACGTCTCGGCCCTGTGCGCGGCCTGCCACGAGCTGTCGCAGAACGGCGGCCCGCTGATCGTCGTCGGCGCCGGCCTGCCCCACCTGCCGAGCGTGCTGTCGGCGAGCAAGAGCTACTCCGAACGGCTGTTCCGGTACGCGCGCATCGACCGGCTGGACCGCGACGCCGCCGACCTGGCGCTCATCGCCCCTGCCGCCCGTGAGGACGTCGAGTTCACGCCCGACGCGCTCGACGCGTTGTACGAGGCGGCCGACGGCTACCCCTACTTCGTCCAGGCGTACGGGAAGGTCGCCTGGGATCTCGCTCCGCGCAGCCCGATCACGGCCGAGGACATCAAGGTGTCCGCCCCGGAGGCCGAGGAGGAGCTGGCGGTGGGCTTCTTCGGCAGCCGCTACGAGCGGGCCACGCCCGCCGAGCGGGACTACATGCACGCCATGGCCCAGCTCGGCGACGACCCGGTGCCGACCGCCGAGGTGGCCGAGACGCTGGGCCGCAAGCCGTCGAGTCTGTCACCGGCCCGCGACAGCCTGATCAAGAAGGGCCTGATCTACAGCGCGGAGCGCGGCGTGATCGGGTTCACCGTTCCGCATTTCGGGAGGTTCCTCCGTGCGCAGCCGCTCTGAGCGGCGCGCCCATCGACCTCTCTACGGCTTTCTAGAGGGGAAGCTAGAGAGCCGTAGAGAGCTGAAGTGAAAGACCTCGATGCGGGAATCTACGCATGTATAGCGTCAGGCCGATACAGGCGTAGATTCCCGCAGAGAGGCATCCCTGCGCGCGTCGGCCGAGGTCACGTGGCCGTCGGCGCCGACCACGGCGGCGCGTACGGCGGGACGCCGGCCGCTGAGCTGCACGGCGAAAACGACCTCCGTGTCGCCCTGGGCGGGGAAGACGAAGAAGCGCCAGCACAGTTCACGCCACATGTCGGACGGCTCGTCCGCCAGCAGCGACCCGGCGTGGGCCCGCCACTCCTCGCTGGCCCGCAGGCGCGACAGCGCACGTCCGGGCGGCATCGGCCGCTGCTCACACGGCGCACGGTGACGCAGGCGCGAGACGATCTCGTTGATCTCGGGTGAGAGGGCGAGCAGCAGGACGACGCCTCCGCCCGTCCAGGCGGCCGTCTCGCCGGTGAGGGCGGGCAGCCCCGTGGCGTTCTGGACCGCGACGAGGGCCGCCATGGCGGTCAGCGCCGCCGCCCGGCCCGTCGACCGCAGCCCGACCGGGGCGGCGCTCACCTCGCCGAAGCAGCCGCACCCCGCGTCCGGCCGCCGCCTGCGCAGGTCCCACAGGACGTACGTCGCCACGGCGAAGAACGCGGCAGGCAGCCACCGGGCGGCCGGGTGATCCACGACCAGCAGGCCGGTCGCCAGCGCGAGCTCGACCAGGGCGCAAACGTACAGCGCGGGCCTGGCGAAGCGCTCGGGCATGAGCACCGCCGGGCCGAGCCGGGCCAGCACGCCGGGCGACGCCTCGCGCCCGGCCGTGGCCAGTTTGGTGACGCCGCCCAGCGCCAGTGTCACCACGAGGATGGGCAGTGCGGCAGCCGCGATGGTCGAAAGCACCGGTCACCCCAATCCGACGCGGGCATTGAAGCAGCCCTTGGTCAAGTCTCCCCCAAGCGCGACATAGGAGGACGCGGCCAGTTCCACGACCCGGCCGCGGGGGGACGTGCCGCATTCCAGGCACCGGTCGCAGAACCGCCCCGTGAGGCACCCGCACGCGACGATCGGCAGCACGTCCGTCCGGCCGTCGCACACGTTGCGTACGCGCAGCAGCGAGCCCATCGCGAGGTACGGCAGGCCGGCGCAGGAGAGACCGGCGTCGTCGCAGCCGCTGTCCTCGCGTTCGAGCATGGGGTAGGCGACACCCTTGGCGACGCCCTCCTCCGCGACGTCCGGGAGATCCGCCCACACCGCCGTGCCCGAGATGCCCGCCTGGCCTCCTCCGTACGCCGGCGGAGACGGGGGCGTGGCCGTGGCCCGGTACGGCGGCTGCGAGGTCGCCGGGAGGTGCGCGAACGTCCCGCCCTGGTCGGACAGCCCGATGGCGTCGAACAGGTAACCCGGCTCCAGCTTGGGGTGCCGCACCCGGATCCGTCCGGAGGAACGGTAGGGAACCACGATGGAGCGTTCCCGGCGGTGTGGACCGCAGTCGAGCTCGACGGTGAGATCACGGCGGCCGTGGACCTCCCGGATCACGCCGGTGATCCGGGTGATGTCGGCCCAGATGCGCTCGGCCACCGTGCCGCCGCGCAGCGCCCGGACGACGACCCTCGCCCCGGCGGGCAGATCGGCGGGCGCCACCGCGCCCCCGCGCCAGGCGGTCGCCCACGGCGCGATGACCAGGCGCCGTTGCTCGCCGCCGGCGGTCTCCAGGATGATCAGGTGCGGGCTCACGTCGAGCAGGTCGCCGCTGACCACGTCGAACGGCGTCGTCTCCTCCGGTGACCGCGGCGCGGGCCCGGGGTCGCGGCCGAGCACCGCCGCCGCCAGCTTCCGCCGTCGCTCTCCGGCCCGGTACGACATCGCCCCTTCCACGTCCTCCAGCCTCACATGCCGGACGGGGATGGAGAGGTGGTTTTCCGGGCGATGGTGGCGTCCGGGTTCAATATTCCTCCTCCCGGTGCAAGGCGTTGCCACCCGCATCGGGCAAACCACTGCCCGGCGGGACGTGTGGCACGGGCGAGCGGGCCGCCACCGGCTTGCCCGGTCTTTGCTCACGCGGGTGCGAAACCTGGATTTCGGTTCAGCCGGATCCGGGAGCGCGGCTGCGATTCTGGCACGAGATGCCTCTCTGGCCGGGTTGGTGATCCCTGATCGTGAACCATGAGGAGTTCCGCACGTACGTCCAGTGTCGCGGGGCGGCCCTGCTCCGTGTGGCGAACCAGTTGACCGGGAACCCCAGCGACGCCGAGGACCTCCTGCAGACCGCCCTCGCCCGTACGTACCTCGCGTGGGACCGCATCCGCGACCGGTCGTCGCTCGACGGCTACGTGCGGCGGGCGATGGTGAACATCAACATCTCCTGGTGGCGGCGGCGCAAGCTGGAGGAATACCCCTCCGACGAGTTGCCCGACGTACCGGTGCAGCAGGACGCGCGGCACCGGTACGACGAGCTGGAGCAGGCGCTCGACCGCCTCCCCGCGCGGCAGCGTACGGCGATCGTGCTGCGCTACTACGAGGACATGACCGAGCCCGAGATCGCCAGGACCCTCGGCATCAGCGTGGGCACGGTCAAGAGCTCGGTCTCGCGGGGCATGGCCAAGCTGCGCGGCGACCTGGTCGTGCCCGACGCGAGCAAGAGCGTGAACTGACGCGTTGCGTCACCTCTCGCAGACCACACCGTCCCCGTCGCGGTCGATGTACCAGTCGTACTCGGGGTCGGTCCCGCGGTAGTACGGGCCGAGTCCGGCGGCGTTCGCCTCTTCGCAGGTGCCGTACCTGGGGTCGGTCGCGCCGCCGGCGTTCGGCGAGGGGCTGGGCGAGGGACTCGGCGAGGAATTGGACGCGGGGCTCGGGGAGGGCCGCACCGCGGCGACCGATCCGGCCGTGCTTCCCGGCGGAATGGGCTCGAGGGAGTACGTCGTGCCGGGCGGGGCCGGTGACGCGTCCACGGGCTCGATCGGCGCCGGAGTCGCCGCGCCGGCTCCCGGCGGGGCCTGGAGGCTGCCGCGCTTGTCGTAGGTGTCGGCGGCCCAGCAGCCCGACCACAGCCCGACCTTGTCGACCTGCGCGCGCACCTGCTCCCAGTACTGCCACTCGGTGTAGCTGTGCTCGGGGAAGGAGTTCACGGTCTGGGCCAGGCCGTTCCTGACCATGTCACCGTTGACGTAGACGCCCTTGGCCGACCACACGTAGATCATGATGCGGTCCTGCTCGGGCACCTGCTCGGCGGCCCGGACGTACGCCGGCTTGCCGGGCGGCAGCAGGGCCTTCAGCCGGGCGGTGGCCTCCGGGGACCAGCAGACGCCCTTGTCGGGGGCCTCCGCCTCCAGCAGACCGATCCGTACGGTTCTGCCGCTCGTGGTGACGACATCCGCGGTGTCGCCGTCCACGATCTTCTTCACCGTCACCTGGACGGCGTCCTTCGGTACGGTCTTCGGCCGTGTCGTCGTGGTCTTCGCGGTCTTCGTCGTCGTGGGCTTCGCCGCCCCGGGGGTGATCGTCCTCGTGACGGTGACCACCGGCTGCGGGACGCTCGAGCTCGTCGCGGCGGGTGTCTGCGTGGGCGTCGGACTCGGGCTCGGGCTCGGGCTCGGGCTCGGGCTCGGGGATGCCGGGGCCGCGGCGTAGGCGGGGGTGGAAGCGGCGACGGGAACCGCGAGGGCCGCGGCGGCGAGGACGGCGAGTGCGTGTGAGGGGAAACGCACGGGCGCTCCATGGGCTCGGGTACGGGGGACTGCGTCGGCTGTCGTGGAGCCGTTTCCTGAATTACGGAGTCCACCAGAAATCGATCGTTTACGCCAGTCCGTCCGGTCAGTTCCCCCGAATCCCGATTCCGACGGGCTCAGCCCGCCTTGGTCCGCGCGGCCCTGCTCGTCTCCCGTACGCCGGCGGTCGCGCAGGGCCGTACGACGTCGCGGATCACCCGCAGCGCCTCCAGGAAGTCGGCGAGCTGGTTTTCGGTCAGCAGCCCGGTGAACCAGGTCTCGATGTCCTCGACGTGCTGGGGGAGCACGGTGCGCAGCCGCTCCGCTCCGGCGGTGCTCAGCACGGCGTACGAGGCACGGCGGTCACTGGCGCAGGCATGCCGTTCGACGAGCCCGTCACGTTCCAGGCGGTCGACCACGCGGGTGATTCCGCTGGTGGACAGCGACGTCTGAGCCGCGAGGTCGCTCATCCGCAGCCGTCGCTGCGGCGAACGGGCCAGCCGGATCAAGGTCTCGAAGTCGACTTCGGAAAGTCCTGCGGCGGCCAGTGTCGGGCTGGTCTTGCTCGACAGCCCGGTGAATACCTCCGCGAACAGGCCCATCGCCGTGAGCCGGGGGTCGTCGAATGGGTCCATGGTCCAAGTCTACGGCACGATAGTTGACGTGAGGAATATTTTTCCGGTAGACATTTGCTGAGTGAGACATCCGCACAGCAACAATCAGGGGAGCAGTCATGAGCATCCGTGAGTGGCAGGGTCTGAAGGTCCCGACGGCCGGCGAGTTCGCGCTGGACAAGGCCCACACGCGCGTCGGCTTCGTCGTCAAGCACATGATGGTCAGCAAGGTCCGCGGTCACTTCGCCGACTACGAGGGCAAGATCGTCATTGCCGAGAACCCGCTGGAGTCGAGCGTCGACGTCGTCATCAAGGCGGGCACGATCGAGACCGGTGCGGCCGACCGTGACGGCCACCTGCGGAGCGACGACTTCCTCGCCGCCGACAAGTTCCCCGAGCTCACCTTCCGCGGCAAGCGGGTCGCCGGCCTGTCGGGCAACGAGTTCACGCTCGTCGGCGACCTCACGATCCGTGACGTGACCAAGGAGGTCGAGCTCAAGGTCGAGTTCAACGGCGCCGCCATCAACCCGTGGGGCCAGGAGATCTTCGGGTTCGGCGCGGAGACCGAGGTCGACCGCGAGGAGTTCGGCCTGACCTGGAACCAGGCCCTGGAGGCCGGGGGCGTCCTCGTCGGCAAGAAGGTCAAGATTGAGATTGAGGGCGAGGCCATCCGCCAGGCGTAGCCTGTGTGGGGCTGTGGCGCGATATCCACACCCTGTGCACAGTCCTTGTCCACACCCTGTGGACAAGGACTGTGCATCGGTCCAATCGCCCCGCCTCATCGGTCCACAGGACTGATCCAACACGGCACCGGCAATCCGCTTTGCCGCCTTGGGCGATCGCCGGTACGCTGTGCTGAGCAACGCGCTACCAGGAGGCTTCGCCTAGTCAGGTCTATGGCGCCGCACTGCTAATGCGGTTTGGGTCTTAAGCCCATCCGGGGTTCAAATCCCCGAGCCTCCGCAGTTCAAAGCCCCTCTCGCTGGCTTCAGCGAGAGGGGCTTTTTGATCTCCACAGGGCCTCTAGTTGCAGTTCTAGTTGCAGTTGTTCTCAGGCTTCGGGTTGCGGGCGCTTTCAGTCCTCGCCCCACAGGGCCGCCCCCATGCGCTCGCTGGCGTCCTTCACCTGCGGACTGGCGACGTGGGTGTAACGCTCCGTGGTCGTTACTCGCGCATGGCCGAGGATCTCTTGCACGACCCGGATGTGGACGCCCTGCTCGACGAGGAGCGTCCCGGCGGTGTGCCGGGCGTCGTGGAGGCGGGCTTCCCTGACCCCGGCCTGGCGGAGGAGCGCCTTCCACATCTTGTAGTCCTCGCTGCGCTCCAACGGCCGGCCCCGCCTCGTCGGGAAGAGAAGGTCGTGATCCTCCCAGAGCTCACCGGCCTCCGCCCTTTCGGCGTCCTGGCGCTTCTTGTGCTCACGCAGGATCGGCAGCAGCTCGGGCGGACACTGGAGGGTCAGCCGACTCCGGCCCTTACGTTGCCGAAAGACGATGCCGCCGCCCGTACGCTTCGGGCACCGGTCCGCGTGGCCGGTGCAGTCCTTCGCGCATGTGCGTGTCGGACAGACGTGGCCGCGCTTCCTGCAGTCCTGTGGACAGCCGGGGTCGTGGTTGTGGACCTTGCACCGCGGCTTGCACGGCCAGCGGTGCCACTCCTTGCCGCACGCGTGCGGGTCGTCGCAGCCGTGCTTCCACGGTGACCGCTGCGCCTGGTACCAGGCTTTGATCACGCCGGTTTCGAGGTCGACGAAGGACCACCGGAGGCCGAGCGCTTCGCCCTGGCGGATGCCGAGGGCCAGAGCCACCGACCAGCGGGCCGCGTTTCGGCGCGACTTGGCCGCCTCCAGGATCTTGCGCGCCTCGTTCCGCGTCAGCGGCTCAAGGTCGGGGTCGGCCGCAACGGGTGCATCCACGAGCGTGGCGACGTTCCTCGTCACCTTGTTCCGGCGTACGGCGATCTTCAGGGCGCGCGACAGGATGCGATGCACCTTGAGGACCGTGCTGGACGAGCGGCCCTGTTCCAGCATCGCCGCGTACGCCTTGTCGAGGTGCTCAGGGGCGAGCCGGTCGAGCCGGTGGCGGCCGAGGAGCGGAATGATCCAGTGGCGAGTCTTGGATCGGTAGTCGTCGAGGGTCCGAGGCGCCATCTTGCCCGACGCCACGAGCCGGTCACAGATGACGTCGAGGTATTCGGTCATCCACTCGGCGACAGTCGGGACCTTGCCCGGCTTGGCGACGTGCCCGGTCTCGCGCTTGCCCTCCAGCTCGCGGACCTTGCGCGTGACCTCTGCCTCCGTCTTCCCCATCCGGTGACGGCGATCAGGGGACCCGTCCGGCTTGATGCCGATGGTGACCCAGCCGTGCCAGTAGCCGTCCTGGCCGAGGTAGATGGACGAGCGCCCGTTCGGTTTGCGGTCGGCCATCACGCCGCCTCGCTTAGACGCCGGGCGAACTCCTGAAGGGCGTCAGCCGGGACGAGGCGGTACCCGTCGTACTTGACCGAGCGAAGCTCACCGCTTTTGATCAGCCGGAAGACCGCCGTACGGCTCATGCCGAGGACGACCGCCGCGTCTTTGGGCCGGTAGAAGAGTCTGTCCATCACGCTGCCCTCCCTTCAGTTGCCGAAAAATCTTGTCCGTTTGCCTCGGCCTGGAGCCGGTCGAGGTGATTGCGCCAGCGCTGGCGTTCGTGGACCGAGCGCAGGAGTCGTACGCCGATCGGGGCCAGGTCCGGGTCACCGGGCTTGACGGGTCGCCAGATGTAGCGGTGTGGGTCGACCGGCTCGTCTTCGACGCCGAGGGCTTCCAGGACCCAGGTACGGCGGTCCTGCTTGTGCTCGGTGAGGGTCTTGTTGGACCACTTCCGGGAGACGAGGACGCGGCGGCCCGCATAGCCGAGGTGGTCGGGCTTGTGCGCCTTGCCCTTGCATCGGCCCGGGGCCATGCCGGGCTTGGCGCCCTTGGGTTGCACGCCGTAGCGCAGCCAGTTCGGGCACGTCGGCGCGCACGGCTCGAACCGCAACGCCTCCAGCAGCCTCTCCGCGTGAGCCTTCCGGCGAGGGTCGTCGGTGCCGAGGGCGTCGCCGAGGGACTTGGTCAGGTACTTGGACAGGTACTGGATGAGCTGGTCGGCGTCCGGGGTCCCGGCGAGGACGCTCTGGATGTCGAGCTGGTCGCCGAAGCGGAGCACGTGCAGGGGTTCGGCGTCCTCGTCGGCGTCGAGGGCGTCGAGGGCCTGTTCCCAGGTCGGCAGCACTTCCCCCGTGGTCGGGTCGAGGTAGCCGGCCCCGTCCTCCCAGACCGGCAGGTGGTCGCCCTCGAACCGCACTTCGTCGGTCGAGGGCCACCACACTTGGTGGTAGGTCGCGGCGATGATCTGCCGCAGTTCCGCACGGGGTAGGGTGCCGCGGATCGCCATGTGCAGGTGCGGGGCGAGCCGCTTCTGTGGTTCGACGGTGGCGAAGTACTGCACGTCATATCCGGCGACGCGGCGGAGGTTCTGCACGAACCGGTCGACGAGCTTGGAGAAGTGCAGCGCGTCGCGGGCCGCCCGCGCGTAGTCGTAGCGGTCGGGGTCGAGGGGCGCTCCCTCCAGCACCCGCCCGTACGACGGGAGCGTGAGGGTGACGAACATCGAGGGCCGGTAGGTCTTGTCGTCCGAGCCGGTGAAGGTCCGCCCGAGCGTGGTCTTGGTCATCTGCCGCTTGGGCAGGTCCGGGGCGTCCTGCCGCCGCTTGGTCGAGCGGGAGCGCTTGCCGGAGGTGCGGCCGAGGACGTTGCCGCGCATCCCGGCCCGGTTGATCTCCTCGTTCAGGTCCTCGATCGCGGCGTCCAGGTCGGTGGTGTCGCCGCCGGCCTTTTCGACCTCGTCCCGCCATGCCTGGGCGTCGGCTCGCAGCTCGACGAGGTGACGCTGATACTCGTCGGCGTTGTCCGGGAGGTTCACGGGTTCGTGGTCGAGGTGCCAGCCCTCCCGGCACTGGGCGCGACGGAGTTGCCGGTTGCGCTTGGCACAGGGCGGGCACTTGCTCTCCAAGGTGGCCCCGCACGGCACGTCGATGACCTCAACCTGACCGGTGAGGATGTCCTGCCGCCGCAGCGGAACCGGCCGGATGCACACCCCGTACTGCTTGGCGATCTCCTCGACCACGTCCCGCGCGAGCGGTTGAGCCATCCGCACGGCGCGCGGCGTGGACCGGTCGTTTAGCCGAGCGGGGGACATCGGCTGGTCTCCCCCGCTCTGGTGGGCGTCGGTGAGGTCGATCAACTGTCCTCCTCTGCGGTATCGGGGATGGTGAGGGCGGTCTGGCCGCATTCACGGCACTCGACCAGGCCGCGCAGGGGGTCGAGCCACAGGACGTTGAGCGCGCCGCAGACCGAGCAGCGCAGCCCGTCGAGGAAGTGCGCCAGGCCGTTCATGCGGCCTCGCTTCGACTGCCGTACTCAGCGACCATCGCCCGGATATCGGCGTCGGAGACGTAGGCCGCCCGAACCCGGACAGGCTCGGGGGAGGTCTCCAGTCGGACGTAGCCGATGCCCGCGCCGAGTGCGGGGACGGGTGAGATGTGGTCGGCGAGTGCTCCTCGGTCGCGTGCGCCGTCGCCGAGGACCATGTCCACCTGTTCGCTCTCGTCGAGCCGGAGGGCGATCTTGTCGGGGAACAGGTTGCGGATGTTCACGACCTCCTTGCGCGGGTCCTGAAGCGCGGCCATGACCCCGATGCCGACCGCCCGGCCCTGCGTAGTGAGCGTGGCCAGGGCCGCCGTGATCCGCTGACGAAGGCCCTTGTCCGACTGGTAGGCGGTCAGGAACGCCACTTCATCCACGAGCACCAGGACGAACGGGTCATCGACGGTCGGCGTGTGCGAGCGCTGCAGGCCGGCGAACCGGTCGGCCCGCTCCTGCATCACGCACACGGCCTCGTCGAGCAGGTCGGCGCACTCCTTCGGATCGGCCGCATACCTCGCACCGAACAGCGCCCGTCCGAAGGACAGTTCCATCCGCTTGGGGTCGAGCGCCCAGACCTGCACCAGCCCGACCCTCATCGCGGGGAGGAGGCCGCGGATGGTCGACCACAGCCATGAGCCCTTACCGGCCCCGGTCGCGCCCGCGATCAGAACGTGCGTGCCGTGGACCTTGAGCCGGTACGGCGTGCCGTCCTCACATTGGCCGACCTCCACCGGCCCGACCGTCGACGACTCCGGAACCGGGACGGCGGGCAGGGGTTCGGCGAGGGGATCACGCCGGGGGAAGGTGAGGACGAGCCGCCCGGCCTTGGCGACGGCGACGCGGCAGGAGGTGGAGCCGAAGCCATGGGCCAGGTGCTCGGTGCGGTCGGCCCAGTCCTTGACGGCCTGCCCAGACAGCATGCGCACGGTGACGCGGTCGGCCCAGCCATCGCACTCGACCCGGAGCAGGCGGGGCAGGTAGTCGCGGCCCTGGAGGTGACGGCCGAGCCCGGACACGATCATCACCGGTTGCCAGTGCCGCCGGTAGATCCAGAACCGGCGCCAGAAGGCCAGCAGCCGCCAGCCGATCCAGCGGGCGAACGATGCCCGGTCGGCCAGCACCCAGCCGAACAGCAGCGAGCCGGGGATGGTGACGGCGGCGACCGCCGTGGGCCAGCCGTACCGGACCCAGATCACGCCGGGGACGGCGAGCACCGCCACCGCGACCGGATGGACGAGAAGGGTACGGACGAGCCCGGCGACCAGGCGGCCGAGGAAGACCAGGATCGTGAGGATCGCCGGGGTCTGGACGACGGCCGGTTTGAACACGACCGCCGTGTCTGGAGTGGTGGACACGAGGTTACGGACCTCGCCACCGGGAAGGCGCTTGAGCATAAGCTGAACTCCTCTCTTGTGATGCGCAGTCAGGGAGAGACCGAGGGGCCGCCGGAAGTTGCCGCTTCCAGCGGCCCCGCTTCGTGTCAGGCCGCCGACTCCATGGCCTGGGCGTGCTCGGCGTGCAGGCGCTCGCAGTCGGCCAGGTACCGCGCGGCGGCGTTGAAGATCTCCCGCGCCATGTCCAGGTCTTCGGAAGTAACCGGCCCGGCCCCGGTCGTCGAGACCGTCACGTCCGCCTCGTCGGACTCCAGGACCAGGTACGGCCGCCCGGACTCCAGCACCCGAGCACGCGCCCGAGTGATCGAGGCGTAGAACGAGATCCCGATACGGGGACGCTGGCCGGGGTCGATCGACATCGACACGTGGGTGTAGGGACCGTGCGCCATCACGCCACCCCGCGACCGTTGGCCAGGCCGTGAAACCGCCGCTCGACCGACCGGGCGAACGAGGCCGCCTCACGAGCGAGCTGCCGGGCGAACTCGACATCGGCCGGGCTGACCTGGTCGCTGTCCGAGGTGCTCAGTAGCACCGAGGTCGTACCGAAGTCCAGCGCCAGCACCGGCGTCCGGGCCGGGTACGGCATCGTCTTGGCCGAGGCCCCGCCCCCGGTGTTGAGGCTGATCACAACCGAGGGCCGCACCGTCCGCCGCCCCATCACGCCGCGTCCTTCGCAGCGTTGCCCGTCTTGCCGGCCCCGGTGCGTGGAGCCCGCATCACCCGAGCCGATATCGAGTAGGCCAGCCGCCCCGTCGCCTGATGGACGTACGGCTTGACCTCCAGCCCGTCGAACTCGGCCGGGGCGAGCGGCACACCCGGCAGCGACGGCGGGATGACCGGCTGAACCTCGGCGAGGATCTTCACGGTCACCGTCTTCTGCGCGGCCTTGAGCGAGGGGTCGGCGTCCATCACCGGGACCTGCCAGACCGGAAGACCAGTCAGCTTGTCCTTGGCCTGGGTGTCCCGCTTGGCGTCGAAGTCCTTCGCCGCGGTCACCTCGCCCACGACGTAGCAGCCGTGCGGGAACAGCAGCTCGAAGCTGATCGGGATGGGTCCTTGCAGTGCCATCGTTCACCACCTCCTTGTCCACCCCCCTAGACGGCGACGGTCGGTCCGCAACGGAAACTGTCTAGGGGGCTATGCGGAAGACAGTAGCCTGCATCTACCCAGCTGTCTAGGGGGGTAGACGTAGTACACAAATATTCATGGCAGCGTCCGGTCATCTTCGATCGCTATGCGAGTCGACCGTAAGGCAAGGCTGTCAGACCCACGTGGGCCAACCACGTGCCGAGCTTCCTTAGCGGCACTCTGTTCACTTGCCGCATGCGTCTCGAGCCGCAGAACGACCACGCCATGGACCGTCAAATCCCGAACAAACTTAGCCATAGCTACTACGCTGGCGTCGCTAGATGCGGCCGGGCCGTAAGGAGTAGCAGGCATGACTGACAACGGGCAAGATCAACTTGACTTTGACGTAGAGTCCGGGGAACCCGTCGAGCTTGACCAGGAGGATGTTGAGAGCCTCCAAGAGGCCGATCCGGAACCTGCTCGAGTTTCCTATACCGGCTCTGACTTCGACGCTGAAGGGCTTGTGAGGCGGCTAAAGAGGGGTGACATCGTTATTCCAACTTTCGGTCACCCTGAGGATCCGCCAATAGAGACAGCGCGCTTCCAAAGAGATTTTGTCTGGCGCAGGCCTCAGATGGATCGATTTATTGAGTCGCTGCTGCTTGGCTATCCAATTCCCGGAATTTTCTTGGTGCAGCAGGTGGACCGGAGATACCTGGTGCTGGACGGACAACAGCGACTCCGCACACTCGCTGCCTTCTATGAAGGACTCCACGAGAAGCGCGAGTTTGCTCTTCGTAACGTCGCCACCAAGTTCCAGGGCCTCACGTACCGCACTCTTACCCCTGAGGTGCGCCGAACACTGGATAATACGTTCATCCAGGCAACCATTGTGCAGACGGATGGCTCAACAGATTCCCTGGACGCCGTGTATCAGGTGTTCGAACGCCTCAACTCCGGCGGTACACAACTGACGCCACATGAGATCAGGGTCGCCTTGTACGCGGGTGATTTCATCGATCTTCTCACAGAATTGAATGCCGATCCGAACTGGCGAAACTTGTATGGCAGAAAGTCTCCTCGTTTGAGGGACCAAGAAGTTATCCTGCGAATAATCGCGCTGTATACCTCGCCAGGAACGTATAAGCGTCCTCTGAAAAAATTCCTCAACGACTTCGTGGGCCAGAACAGGGATCTGGAGTCCCTCTCCGCCGAACTCGTTGAGACACGTTTCCGGCTGGCGGCTCAGCTCATCAATGAGGGAGCCGGCCCGCGAGCTCTCCGCCGACAGTCGGCTCAGATCAATACCGCACTGACTGAGGCGATCTTCGTTGGTCTCATTAGGAGACTTGATGCAGACGCATCCGTGACTGCAGCGGACGTTGGGCAAGCCATCGAGCGGCTCCTTGGTAACAAGCGCCTGGAGCCCGCTATCTCCCGGGCTACGGCGGACGAAGAAAGCGTGCGAACGAGGCTGGCCGTGACTACTCAGGCCTTCGCCGCAATATAGGAGGCGCCATATAATGGCTAATCGGTGGCCTCCATGGGAAGTCACCAGCCTTAAAGTAGGCTTGGAATCCCTTAGTAACTTGGTTGAGAAACCTGCGGATCATAACCTGTCCGATGAAGTTCATGGCTGGTTATGTCGCCTTCTAGTCGTCCGTTCCTGCGGGTATCTAGAGCAGGCGACTATAGAAGTTTGCCGTAGTTACCTCGATGGTAAATCCGGTGGCCTAGTCAAGTCGTTCGCGAAATCCTGGCTCGATAAAAGTAGGAACCCTACCCCGGACAACCTCCAGCAGCTAGTTGGGCGTTTTGATAATGGCCTCGGTGAAGAGTTCCAAGAGTTCCTCGGCCAAGATGATCAGCGAGTATATCGAGAAATTTTCTTTCTTGTTGATCGTCGCAATAAAATTGCCCACGGCCTCAGTGAGAGTGTTGGCCACAAGAAGGCTATCCAGTTGAAATGTGTCGTATATGAGGTTGTTGATTGGTTTGTACTTCGGTTAAATCCCAATAGGTAACGTGGGCTCTGCCTAATATCAGAGAGCCTCTCTATTGAGGAACGAAATCCAGGATGCGGTGGCATCATCAGCCGGCTTGCTCCGTGGCCAGCGTTCGCCGTGCGGATCCGTGCGCTCGGCTTCGCGGACCTGGCGGATCAGCTCAGCCGGACCGTCCTGCGTAAGGACCTCGAGGAGCTGTCGCCAGGTCATGAGGCGGTAGCGGCTGACGGCGTCGGCGGCCCCGTCGGTGAGCAGGGCCGCGGCGTGTACCTGGTCGGTGGGGATGGTGCCGGTGAGGGCTTGGTCGGCGGCGAGGGGGTCGGTGGAGGCGACCCAGAAGCCGCCGTCGCGGTTGCGGTATTGGCCGAGGGTTTCGACGTACTCGCGGCGGGCTTCGGCGTGTTCGGGTGTGCCGCCGGTCAGGCTGTCGAGCCGTGCGCGGTGGGGTGCGGCGACCTGTTCGAGCCGGTCGTCGCAGATCACGATCGGGTCAGGTGTGTCGGTGTCGAGGATGAGGGTGCTGTCGCCGAGGACGAGCCAGTCGAGGTGGTCGGCGGTTTGGCGGAGCATGATGACGGTGGCGGAGGGGGAGCCGCCGTGGGTCAGGTCGCAGGTGTAGTCGTGCAGTGAGGTGACGTGCTTGATGCCCTGGGCGAGGAGTTCGGGCAGGGGGCCGGTGCTTTGGGTCATCTCGGCGAGCAGGGTGGAGCCGAGGGTGTGGGAGTACCAGCGCACGCTGTGGGAGCAGGTCGAGGTGATGCCCGGGGGGATGCTGGCGCCGTCGAGGAGGACGACGGCGTCGGCGGTGGCGGCGATGAAGTCTTCGTTGGGCCGGTCGGGGTAGGCGGGTTGGCTGGCGAAGGCGACGCGCATCAGGTGTCCTCGTGCCGGTAGAGCGGGCTGGCCAGTTCCGCCCGCACTGGTTCCCCGGTTTGCGGGTCGTATTCGACGCCGACTACGCAGGAGAAGCGGCGGTCGCCGACCTGCCCCCACAAGGTGGCGATCTCGCTGGCGAGTAGGTGGATGACGCCGAGGGAGCCGTTGGGGTGGATACCGGCGATGGCCAGGAACGAGCCGTTGCCGTCCGGGCGGGGCAGTCGGCCGAGGAAGGCCGAGTCGGTGGGCTGCTGAGGGTCGAGCTGGGAGCCGGAGCGGTACTCGCGCCCGGTGCGGGTGTCGAGGAGCTTCCAGCCGGTGTCGTCGCGGTCCCAGCGGATGACCGGGTCGGCGTCGTACGCCTGGCGCATGGCGTCGGACATGCGGGGGCCGCAGATGACGAGCAGGCCGGGCCGGTTGAGGTCGATCTGCCCGTCGATGGTGACGTTGTCGGTTGCGACGGTCAGGCCGAAGGTCCGGGCGAGGTCTTCCAGGCGCTTGCCGGCGCGCATGTCGTCCAGGGCGACCATGGAGCGGCCGGTCGCTGCGTCGTGCCGTAGCGGGGTCACGACGGTGACGGTTCCGACGCCGAGGAACGCGCCTTCGGGGGCGGGGCCGGTGTGGCGGATCTGGTGGATACGCCCGCGGGACAGCCCGGCCTTCTCGGCGATCTGCGCATACGACATGCCCCGGGCGTGAAGTTCCTGGATGATGCGGCGGCGGAGCCGGGCCAGTTCGGTGACTTCTTGCTGGGCGGCGTTGAGTCGTTCGGTGGCGACCCGGAGCAGCAGGTAGGGATCGTCGATCGCGGCGATTTTGTCCAGGTCGCTCGGTGGCACGGTTCCTCCTCGGTGGTGCGCTCCCGAGTCTAGGCCCCTAGACGAAATGCCGTCTATCCCTCTTGACAGTACGGTTTTGAGGGGTTTGCCGCTCTTTGGGTCCACGGCCCGGATCGCTGAGCGCCGGTTGGGGACACCGCGCGGGCTCACCGCGTCATTCCCGTCAGCAGGGCCGCCCAGACCTCACGCGCGCGGGCGAGGGGCCAGTGGTGGGTCTCGCGGATCTCGGGTGCGTCCTCGTTTTGGAGGGTGCGCCGAATGAACCCCTGCCCGCCCGCCTGGCACAACTCATAGACCATGGCGAGGCAGTCGCAGGTCCAGGCGAGCACGCGCACCCGCGCTCCGTCCGAGGGTTCGAACCATTCCAGCTTCTTGCACCCGGGTTGCCGGCGATCGGGGACGTGTGGGCTCACGCAGGTCATGACCGGGACGTCGCCTGTGCGGCGGCTGCAATCGGGTCGACCTTGAGCAGCGCCCAGACGGTACGGCCGGCCTGGCTGCCGTACACGCCCCAGTTGTCGGCCAGGGAGGCGACCAGCAACAAGCCGCGGCCGCCCTCGTCCTCACTGGGCCGTACGAGCCGGGGAAGGCTGGGGCCGCCTTCGTCGGTGACGCCGAGCCAGATCTGATCGGGTTCGGCCTGGATGCTGACGGTGAACTTGCCGCCGAACCGGGCCGAGGCGGTGTGCCGGACGGCGTTGGTCGCCAGTTCGCTCACGATGAGCTCGGCCGACTCGACGACATGCCAGTTGCCGAGGGTGGCGGTGATGAAGCGGCGGGCTTCGGTGACCGAGGCGGGACGGCCGAGGAAGTGCCGGGACAGGCGCCATGGGGGCATGGGACACGCTCCGTCGTATAGGGGGCTAGACATGCCTACGATCAGGAGCGTATGACCAACGTTAGAAGGTTCTCAAGGAATACGACGCATAAATGCGTCAGTCGTCGAGCTGCTTCGCCAGCTCCCGGAAGTCCGAAGCGATCTCACTCAGCAGCGCCCGCAGGTCGTCCCCGTACACGGCCGCACCCGCGAACGCCTCGAACGCCTCTTCATGAGCGCCGATCTCGGCCGCCTCCGTCAGCGTGAGATCACCGGTCAGGCTCTCCACCACACTCACGGACCCATCGAAGACGGTGAACCCGTGGAGTGGGAAGGCCGGAGCCTCTGTCCTCCACGGCACGACGCCGAGCCGGACATGCGGAAGTGTCGACACCTGAGCCAACCGGTCGAGCTGGGCCAGCATTAGCGAGGGCGACCCTGGCCAGGTACGCACCGCACTCTCGGTCAGCACGAAGGCGAACCGCCGGCTCTCCTCGAACAGCAAGGCTTGAGCATCCACGCGCACCGCGGCGGCTTTGGCCGCCTCGTCCTCATCCACATCCCGGCCGATGGAGACCGCGAGCCGCGCATACTCCGCCGTCTGCAACAGAGCCGGGATCATTGCCGAGGAGAAGACCGCCAGCCACTTGGACGACCGAACCCTCGCAGCATTCGCCGCCTCCCGGCCAGCCAACCCACTCTTCAGCTGGGACACCTCCTCACGCAGCCGTAAGAGCAGCGTGTCCAACTCCCGCCGCGCGTCCTGGCCGAGGTCGAGGGCTACAGCCACCCGCTCAACTGTCTCCGGCGTCGGCAGCAGCCGCCCCGTCTCCATCCGCGAAATCGTCGGCTGCGCCACCCCGGCCCGCTGTGCCAAGTCCTTACCAGTCAGCCCCGCATCCTTGCGCAGCCGCCGCAGCAACTCTCCTAAGGCGCGTAGCCGATCCCGACGATTATCCACCCGGACGTTCTATCATGACACGCTTCAGCCATATCTCACAGCCGCACTACTGGATGCTCTGACAGCGCACGCTGCGGCAATTCGGGATCACAGGCCGTAGGTAATTCCGGTCAGACGGGTCGTATCAGTTTAGTTCTTGGCGGCACAGAGACTAAAGAGTGGGGTAGGCCCTTCAGCATGGCGCGGAGATCAAGTTCCTCCTCGCTTGTAGCGAAAATTATCTGCGCCCCAGAGGCTCCATCGGTAGCTGCCCTATTTAGCAGTGCCGCGAAGCTCAGTCGGTTCGTCTCTTGCTGACGGGGCTCATCGAACACCAGTAGGCGCGCATGGTTGGTGTTGTACCGCATGCTAGCTTCAAGGAAAGCTAAGAGATACGCCCAGATGACCCGAATCATGTCGCTTGCGGATAAGTCGAAACCCAGGTCAAAGCCTTCATGTGTAGGACGATACGTTTCCCGGGACACCTCAATTGACTGAGGAGGTAGGGAATGGAAATGATATCTTCTTAGCTGATCCACGAGAGAGGCCTCTAGGAAGTCGACCTTCTCGGTATCCGACGATGAGCGCGGCCTGTTGACAAGTGCTCGAAGAGATTCCCGGTTGGTCGCCCAGGCCGCCGCTCTAGATCGCAGTTCTGCTGTTGTATCGGCGATATCGTCGCGTATCTTGGTTAGAGTCTCGATACGCTCGGAAAGCCGAAGTTTCTCCGTAATGGCCGCGACGGAAGGCTGCGAATTAGCGGATGTAAGGGAATCTTTCAGGGCCCGGATACGCCTTCTGATCTCCGAACTCTGCGAGCGCAATCTGTCGAGTTTGGTCTCTTGTACGTCGATCAGTCGATACAAATCGTCCCTGATAGCTCGAAAAGTTCGAAGTTCTTGCTCGATAAACCTTATGTTCTCCTCAGGCGACATCGGGTGATGGGTCACTTCGAAGCCGTCCGGCAAGCTCTGCTGGCACGTGGGGCAAACTGAATCTCCAGCTATCACCGCAGCGTGTCTCGATCCCAACCGCCGAAGCAGAGCGGCATCTCTATGGCGCTGAAGATCTTCCTCCAAAGAGGACACCCTGAGTTCAATACTGTCTCTTCGTCCTGTCGCGTCCCCTAATTCCTGAAGGGCGTCCGCGGTAAGTGCAGTAAGCGCAGTTAATTCTTCCTGGCTCTGAGTGAGCTGTATTTCGAGCTCAGGCGCGTCCTCTCCAACGCTAGGTACTTCATCTTCTAGGGACTCGTAGGCGGACGACAAGGAATCAATCTCCTGCTCAAGGCTCAGCCAAGCGCCGGAGTTGTGGACTACAGCTTCCGCAGCCACCTCTGAGATGTTCGCGGACGGCCTCGTAGGAAGCCCACGAATGACTACTGAAGAAGCCTTTGCGAGAGCCGTTAAGTCGCTAACAACTTGCTTCCATTCGCTCTCCATGATGCCGGCAGCGGATTCCAATCTTTGGCGCTGCAGAACCGCTTGGTACTCCTCTAGAGCCAGGATGAACTCTGCTGCACGTCGGCTTACGTCACGAATCATAAAGTACGTTGGTATTCTCGCCTGCACACCTGACCAACCGTGCTTCTGCTCCACGAAAAAGAATGGAAACAAACATTCTAGATAGAGCGGCACTTCGCTGCCGTCCATCCTCGCGACCTGAGGGAGATTCCAACCGATGAACCGTGCTAATTCGTAGTGAAACCCGCTCTCCCTCTGAGCAGCGCCGGGGCGGCGAACGAAGAAGTCGCGTCCTGTAGAGGGCATGCGTTCAGTGAGTACTGGCCCGCCAAATGTTTCGATAAGAGCGGAATCTCTGTCGGCGCTTTTTACGGCGCGTCTCACCGTCATGATCTCGGCATTGGCGTTCTCAATCTCTAAAGCGACCCAAGACTCTCGTACGCGATACTCTTGCCCCTCTACCTCAATAGTGTCCGTCATTGCATGAGGCAAAGGTATGTCACGCTTTGCGCTGAGCATTCCTTCAAGCCCAAGTGCGTATATGATCGCTTGCAAGCACGTAGACTTGCCGCTTGAGTTATCTGCGCGCAGGACATTGAGGCCATCTGTGAAAGAGATTTCGGTACCGCATACGGGCCCATCGGTGAATACCTGGATCCGCAGGTGGCGGAGTCTAAGCATACGTCACCAGTCCATGATTTCGCGTATAGCCTTCTGGGATATTTTGTTGGGAAGCCTGCTTAAGAAGGCCTTTTCTTGTTGCATCACCTCGGAGTTCGCCCAGATGCTACGGGCTAAGGCCACACCGGAGTCACTGAGCGATATTGTCTGGTTTTCATTCCGTTCGACAAGCCCGGCAGACACTGCAATCGCTATCGTGCGGGTTAGTGATGGATCATAGCGAACCGCGAAATCGTCGGGAGATTTTCGTCGCTCAAACCATCGCACAAGAATCTCCTGAGATCCTTTAGATCTTAGCGCCCAGGATAGTAAATAGATCTGTTCCATATTAGCCGTGTTTCCGCGGCATCGCGCTAGAATAAGCACCAGTGCGGACAGGCGCCATCCGTGGCGCAGGTCACCGGGGATCGGGTCAGGCCTACGCGCAAAAGCGACTGGTGATTCTAGGCTTCCGAAAATGTCCGCGAGATCGTCCGGGCTAAGCATAACTGTGCCTCTAGGAGGTAGGCGAAGGGAAGCTAAGTGGACACCGCATAAGCCAGTCCGCAATGGAGGCCCAAGCAATTACAGTCCTCAATCTTCCGTCGAGCGCTGGCACATCCCTTCCCAGTTCCGCATCGATCTCTTTTGCAATCTGGGCTAGGTTGCCGAATTCAACCGAATCGCTAGGATACTCCAATACTAGAAGCTGTTCTTTGTGGTTCCTGTAGCGACTGGTGAACTCCCAGTTCTCCGGATACTTACTACGCATGCGTTCGAGTGCGTTCTCTCCGTCAACGTACTGTCTAATCAGACTCTCAATAACTTTCAGGCGACGCGGTTCGTCAGCTACAAGGTCCCTGAGTTTGGTATCAGCGGTTGCGACCAACTGTTCGTTCGCTTCAATCCAGGCTTGGACCTGTTCTGGCGACGAGGTCTCTACATCAATAAGTGTCCTGGGTTGCTGTAAGACCTGTTCGCGAGTATCAGCATATGCATCTTCATCCAAGACGACTATGTGGAAGTCGGGATCTAAATGTGGGAGATGCTTGTCGCGATATTCCTGCGTTTTGTCTGAAGCGTGCTGAATAAGCTCATAAGAGTCAAAAAATGGTACAAAAAAGACGTAAGTCTTAATTCTTACATGACCCAAAAGGCGGAGAAACTTTTCTTGCCGATCTTCAAGCTTTGCGAGGTCACGCGTCAACTTGTCGCGCTGCTTTTCGTAGCGGTCCTTGACAGGCACGGGCTCCTGTACTGCGTAGCATTGAAAGGCGCATCCATCATAGGTGAAGGCTTCAATGCCTAGGTCACCTCTGTGTCGCGCAGGGACGACCTGAACCTGATGTGCGCCGTATCGTCGCCGAATAAGTAGAATGCACCAACTCTCCCAGTCTTCGCCGAGCCAACTTGTCGCACTCGCCACTTCGGTTTTACTCCTCCGAAAGGTCGCTTGAATCTAACTCTTGCTTGTACTGTCCGCTATGAGATCACCATACGTGGGTAGTGTAAAATTTCAACGGTATAAGTTGCCAAACCGCCGCGTTCCGGTGCTCCACAGCGGCGACGATGAAGTCGTATGGGCATGCTGATCGACGGCCGCCTTGGCTCCTCTGCTCACAAATGAGCAGCTCAGCTGCCGAATTGTGCTTTTAAGGATCAAGGGCGGCGCTGCGCCGCCGCCTCGCGGCCCTGCGCCCGCTCGGCGGCCGGGCTTGCGGCCTGGGGGCCGGTCCCGGCCGCCGGCGGCTCGGGCCGACACAGGACACCTCGAGCGGTCGCGCTCTGCCGCGTGATTCCACTGCGCTAACAAGTTGGGCAATCCGGATCGCCACACGGTTCTGTACGCCCACGCGGCATCCGTACGGGTGTAGGGCTTACGAACTCGTTGCGCTTGGACTGCGCCCGAGGTTGGGTTGCTGGAGTGATGACCACTGCATCCGGGATTGCGCGTCGGGGGCGAGGCCTTGCGGTCCCTCCGCTGCTTCCTCTCGCGGCTATCTGGTCCCAGCCCTCTCCCTCGGTTGTGATGGCGAAGCGGTTCCTTGCATGCAGCTGGGCCATAGCCTGCGTCAATCCCTGCTCGAGAACTTAGCCAGACGCTGTTGTATCGCTCCAAGCAGCGAGATCGTTTCGCCTCCGGCGGGGGCCTCCAGCTCCGGGATGCCGCCCGAGCTGGAGAGCACGGGCCGCAATGGCTGAGGTAGGAGCCCGCGCATCCCGTCTGCCATCGACCCAGGCAGAGCCCAGCAGACCGGCTCCTCCGGTTCAAGCCCGTCTGTGACCCTTGGCGTCCAATGGCTGCGGAACGGCGACCGGCTAAGGTACACGCAAAGACGGGCTTGCCCCTCCGTCGCCGGCCCGCTGCCGCTTCGCGGTGGGTCGACGGCATACGGGATGCGCGGAGGGCGAGGCGTGCGCGTCCGCGCAGGTCACTAGCCCGCTCTAGTTGCAGTTTTAGTTGCAGTTCCCCTTCGTACCAAGCCGTTCCAGGAGGACCGCCGTGCGGTGTTGGTCCAGGTGGAACGGATCGGGACGGTCGAGAGCCGAGCTGCTAATGCGGTTTGGGTCTTAAGCCCATCCGGGGTTCAAATCCCCGAGCCTCCGCAGTTCAAAGCCCCTCTCGCCGGTCTTCGGCGAGAGGGGCTTTTTGATCTCCAGGGGGTCTCTAGTTGCAGTTGCCTTCAGCCCCTTGTTTAGTCCTCGCCCCACAGGGCCGCCCCCATGCGCTCGCTGGCGTCCTTCACCTGGGGACTGGCGATGTGGGTGTAACGCTCTGTCGTCGTGACGCGGGCGTGGCCGAGGATCTCCTGCACGACCCGGATGTGGACGCCCTGCTCGACGAGGAGTGTCCCGGCCGTATGCCGCGCGTCGTGGAGGCGGGCCTCCCTGACCCCGGCCTGGCGGAGGAGCGCCTTACACATCTTGTAGTCCTCGCTGCGCTCCATCGGCCGGCCCCGGCGGGTGGGGAAGAGAAGGTCGTGATCCTCCCAGAGCTCACCGGCCTCCGCCCGTTCGGCGTCCTGGCGCTTCTTGTGCTCGCGCAGGATCGGAAGCAACTCCGGCGGACACTGGAGGGTCAGCCGACTCCGGCCCTTGCGTTGCCGAAAGACGATGCCGCCGCCCGTACGCTGCGGGCAGCGGTCGGCGTGCCCGGTGCAGCCCTTCGCGCACGTCCGCGGCGCGGCGCGCCGCCGCACTGCGGCCCGTCGCCCGCCTGCCGGCCGGGCATGCGGCCTGGGGGCCGGTCCCGGCCGGCAGCGGCTCGGGCCGTGCGCCACCCCGCAGCACACGCCGTGATCCAGCGCACCCGTCGACCACAGCGCCGCGCCGCTGCACTCCGCTCTTCGCGGCGCCTCATACTTCGCATGGTCCCCGTCATGCCTTGCCCCTGCCTGGACACGGACCTCACGTACGCAGAATGCTCAGAACATGGAGCCAATGACGTACGAGGATGTGGTGGACCGCCTCGTGCAGGACGTTCCGGAGTTCGCTCCGGTTTGGCGGGAGCATGTAGCCGATAACGGAGAGGTCCTACCGCACGTGCTGTTTTGGCACGTCACAACGCTCGTCCTTGGCGCGCATGAGCGAGGAGACCAAAAGCTCGTCGGGCGTTGCCTCGGCTTCCTTGAGCGTGCTCTTCAGTCGACAGACGTCCGCGTGCGGGAACTGGTTGGAGCTTCCTTCGTGTACAGCGTTGGCCCGTGGGATCCGGCTGTTCGTGACTTCATCGGGACGTGGCCTCCGCTTCTGCGAGAGCAGGCAGCTCGTGATGGCTGGCAGGCAACGGAAGCGCGTAACAAATCCCGCTGAAGAGTGCATGCCTCCGGCGGGGGACTCCGGTTCCGGGATGGCGCCGAGCTGGAGAGCACGGGCCGTAGATGGCTGAGGTAGGAGCCGCGCATCCCTCCGGCCATCGACCCAGGCGGAGCCCGGCAGACCGGCTCCTCCGGCTCAAGCCCGTCTTTGGCCCTTGGCGTCCAATGGCCGAGGAACGGCGACGGCTTCAGGTACACGCGAAGACGGGCTTGCCCCTCCGTCGCCGGCACGCTGCCGCTTCGCGGTGGGTCGACATCCCCGAGCCCCCGCAGTTCAAAGCCCCCTCTCGCCGGTCTTCGGCGAGGGGGGCTTTTTGATCTCCACAGGGCCTCTGGTTGCAGTTGCCCCACCGCTCCGTCACCGGGGTCTATCCGCCGGACGCGAATGCCAGGATGTCGTCCACCGCGTCGCGCAGCCTTTTGAAGTGACGGTGCGCTCCGTCCACGGCGACAGGCGTGTTGACGTTCCACACGGTCATTGCGGCCCTCAGCCCGGCCTGTACGCCGGAAGGAGCGTCCTCGACGACAAGGCAGTGCTCCGGCGGGACACCGAATCGCCGGGCGGCCAGCAGGTAGGGGTCGGGTGATGGTTTGCCCCGCTCGACCGCGGCCGCGTCCACGATCACCTCCGGTATGGGTAGCCGGGTGCGGAGGAAACGCCCGCGGACCCTATGGGCGTAGTTCGAGGTGACCAGTGCCCATGCTCCGGTGGGAAGTCCGTGCAGAAGCCTGGACGCCCCGTCGAAGGCCGTGTAGGCGCCGGAACGCACGTCCTCGTCCTCCAACGCGTGCAGTGCCATCAGGCAGGTGTGGGGATCCAGGTCTGGTGCGACAGCGGCGAAGGTCTCCACCGGCCGGGTCCGCAGCGCCACGCGGTAGACCTCCTCGGGGTCCAGCGCATGTTGCACCGCCCACGTTGCCCAGACGCGACGCTGGTTGTCCAACGCATCGATCAGCGTGCCGTCGACGTCGAAGAAGACGCATCTCGCGGGTCGCGGAGGCCGGGAGGCAGCGGACACATCCTGATCATCCCAGTCGCTCCGTGACTCGCGTGATGAGCCGACCTCCGAATATCAGCGACGACGCGGCAACCGGCTCCGATGTGCTGCCGGCCCGGCGCCCGCTCGGCGACCGGGCGTTCGGCCTGGGGGTCGCTCCCGGCCGGAGGCAGCTCCAGCCGCCTGCTCACCAGGCAGTACCCCGTACAGTGCCTGGCCGCTCCGCTTGTTCCGGCGCCGGCCTACGAGACGCCTGGATCCGTGTCGGCTACCTGCCCCTCCAGAGGCTCCGGCTTGCTCGCCTGATACCGAAGCCAGCCGATCACGCTGCTCAGTAGCACGACAAGCTGGATAGCCGAGAAAATCCATATGTGCAGGAGAGGCCATGGCCGCTCGTTGCCATTGACCACGAGCACGAAGTAACTGCCCGCGGCCATCCACCCGATATTGATGAGAGCAAGCCCGCGCCCCGCTCTGTACCAGATCGAGCGTCGGTACTGTTTCATGCCTGGAACTATCCCATCGACGAACCAACCTCAACAGACAGATCGATCCCGGGGGCTGTAGGGCTGCGCGCAACCGCTCGATTCGATGCGGAGTTCTGACTTCTGCTGCCCCGGCAGCCGCGCAATAGCATCCGGGCATGGACACGCCGCCAGATCTCGATCACGCGTTGGACGCTCTCTACGCGGCCTTCTCCCGATATCCGCTGCCGGTCAAGACCGAGGTGTGTGACCACTGCGTGTCCGACGAAGAGGTTCGCGCGACGCGCGCAGCACCCCTCCGCATGCTCACCGCGTCCGCGCTGCAGCCGTACGCCTGGAACGGCCTGTACACATGGGGAGACGTCGAGGAGTTCAAGCACTACCTGCCCCGGCTGCTGGAACTGCTCATCCTGGAAGAGCTCGACGAGGTACATGCCAGTGGCTTGATGCTGCGGCTCGGGGTCAGGTGGCGTACCTGGATGAAGACCGAGCAGGAAGCCGTCATCGGCACCGTCCGCGCATGGTGGCGGCACACCCTGAACCACTATCCGCGAGACGTCGACGTCATGATGATGATCGAAATCGTCGCCGACAGCCTGGAGCTGGATCTGGCTCCCTACCTGGCCGAGTGGGAGTCGAACACCACCGAGGCGGCGGCCCGCCACATGGCGTGGTTCATGCATTACTTCACTGTCAGCGTCGCCCGAAGCGACGAGTGGTACACGCTCCTGGACGATTGGATCAGGGGAACGGCACCCGCGGCGATCCTGGAGCGCGCGTTCTTCTCCGCCGGCTCACCGGAAGTGGCCCAGGACCTCTCCGACGCACTCGAGACCCACCGCATCTGGAGCCGGCGCTGAACCGTGATCCAAAGCGCGTCCCGCGGGGATGCTCCAGCCCGGCGCCGAGCCGAAGAGCGCGGGTCGCAAGGGGCTGAGGGAGGAGCCGCGCAGCCCTGCTGCCGTCGGCCCGGGTCGGTCAGACGAGTCCTCCGCCTCAAGCCCGTCGGTGAGCGTCGGCGTCACGAAGCTCGATCTTCAAGCCGTCGGGCGAATAGGCTGAACGCGGTTGCCGGCGATGGTGAAGGAGCCAATGATGACCACCGACCCGACGCTGACCCGGATCGGCCAGGGGGTGGAGCTGCATCACCATCGAGGCCAGCGCGAAGCCGCTCGCGACCTGTTCGCCCAGATTTGGGATGACATCGGCGGCGAGCAAGGTGACCCGCTGCATGTGTGCGTTCTCGCGCACTCGATGGCCGATGTGCAGGACGACGTGGACCAGGAGCTGATGTGGGATCTGCGCGCGCTTGCCGCCGCCGATCGGGTCACCGATGAGGCGGTGGCGCAGGCTGGGGTGCCGCTTCCCGTGACGGGCCTGTACCCGTCGTTGCACCTGAACTTGAGCGAGTGCTATCGCAAGCTGGGCGATCTCGATCGCGCCCGTGAGCATCTGCGGCAGGCTCGAGCCGGGATCGGCGCGCTTGGCGACGACGATTACGGGCGGCTCATCAAGGGTGGCCTGGAGCGGCTGGCCGAGCAGTTGGGTGAGGCCGTCTGAAGGCAGAACCCGGCGGCGGCCGGGCGATCCCTGCGCCGGCACGCTCGGCATCGAGGCACCGCCCGGCCTGACCGATCGACATGGAGCCGACGGCCCGGCGCCGCAGCGAGCTAAGGCATACAGCGAGCGAAGGCACACAGCGAGCGAAGGCACACAGCGAGCGAAGGCCGCAGACGGCCGAGGCGGGAGTCCTGTCGTGGCTCGTTCAGTGCGGGGTCGGTTCGACGTCCTGAGCAAGGCCGGCGAGGAGCCGCCGCAGGCCGTACTCGAAGGTGTCGTCGGGCGTGATGGCGGCGAACCGCGGGGAGAGCCCTGCCAGCGTGGGATGGACCTCGGGTGAGATCTCGGGGGGCTCCGACACCGGCAGGCATTCGGCGAGGACCGACCCTGCGGCGTAGTTCAGCAGTGACTGGTAAGCGGTCGGGATGGCGGTGGGCGGGAAGCCCGCCTCGCGGAGTACGGCGAGCAGGGCCTCGGTCAGGCGAAGGGCGTTCGGACCGACGGCGGGACGGGTGGCCAGGATCGGCACCGCCCGATGGTGCCGGATGTAGGCGGCCCGGATATCGCGGATGACCGTGGCCACACGCTCGGCCCACGGGCCCTCCGGTGCGGGCGGCGGCACCTCGCCGATGAGGGTGTCCAGGACGAGGTCGAGGAGCCGGTCCTTGTTCTGCACATGCCAGTAGAGGGTCATCGGGCCGGCGTCGAGGCGGGTGGCCAGGCGGCGCAGGCTGAACGACTCCAGCCCTTCCTCGTCGATGAGCGCGATTGCGGCGGCCACGACCTCCTCCGTGGACAGGGGCGGATGTCCGCGCCCGCGCCGCGAGGGCGCGTCCTGGCGGGGTGTGCGGCGCGCGGTCATACGGGCTCACCTGCGGGGCCGTAGGTCGTTCTTGACACTGGTACATCGTACGAGTACGGTCCCGTCGCGACAACTAGTACGGCGTACTAGTAGGGAGAGGACACGCGGTGCGCATCAATCTCGCGAGGGTGGCGATGGGCGGACTGGTGGCCGGGGTGGTGCTCACCGCGCTCAACGCGATCAAGGGCGGCGCGATCCCCGCCTTCAACGCCGAATGGGCACAGGCGATGGGCAGGCTGGGCATCGAGATGCGCGGCGCGTCGAGCGGCCCGGGCACATTGGCCTTCTTCACCGCGACGAGCCTGGTGTACGGGCTGGCGGGCGTATGGCTGTACGCGGCGATCCGGCCGCGCTTCGAAGACGGGCCGCGGACTCGGATACTCGCCGGCGCGATCCTCTGGCTGGTCGGCTATCTGCTGCCGATGGCCGGATATGCGGGCATGGGTCTGTTCTCCGCCCGGCTTGTGGCGCTCAGCGGCGGGCTCTCGCTGGTGGAGATGATCATGGCGGTAGCGGCCGGCTCATGGCTCTACCGCGAAACGGCGACCCGGTCCCTGGCCTCCGGTCACGGATGACCCCCGCATACGGGCCCGAGGTGGGCGAGCACCGCAGCGGCCGTCCGGAAGGCGTCCGGACGGTCCGCCGCGGCGGCTCGGGGACACCGCGCTCGATGTGTCGGCGAGTGCGGGCACGCCGTTCGTCAGGCGGGGGTCTCGGCGGTCGCGATCAGGACCGCGCGGCCGAGGGTGTGGCCGGCCATGGTGAAGCCGAGGAGGGCCGGGGTGGCGTCGGCCGGGACGCCGATGGACTCGACATCGAGGGCGTGCACCACGACGAAATAGCGGTGCGGGCCGTGCCCGGCCGGTGGGGCGGCGCCGATGAAGCGGGCCACACGGGCGTCGTTGGGCAGCTGGAAGGCGCCCTCGGGAAGGCCTGAGCCGCTGTCGTCGCCGGCGCCCTCGGGAAGTTCGGTGACGGAGGCGGGGATGTCGGCGACCGCCCAGTGCCAGAACCCGGACCCGGTGGGGGCGTCGGGGTCGTAGACGGTGACGGCGTAGCTCCTGGTGCCTTCCGGGGCGCCGCTCCAGGACAGCTGCGGGGAGATGTCCTTCCCGCCGGGGATGCCGGAGGAGAACTGCGCGGGCGGCCAGGGGGCGCCGTCGGCGACGGTGGTGCTGGTCACGGTGAAGGACGCCGCCTCGGGGAGGCGGGCGAAGGGGTCGTTGGCGGTCATCGCGTCGTTCCTTTCGGGCCGTGTTGCGTGGGCGTGCGGGTGAACGGAGAGCCCGCGACTCGGTCAGGGCATCACCGTCGGCTCGCCGAATCGACAATAACACGGAAAATCGATTATTTGGCGAATCGTCTATGCTTGTCGCATGACCCGCACGGCCCACCCCTCGAACTCGCCCGGCACGCAGATGCTCTCCGAGCAGGTCTACGCGCACCTGCGAGACGCGATCATGCGCGGGGACTACGCCCCCGGTGACGCCCTCAAACCGCAGGACATCGCCAAGGACCAGGGCGTGAGCCTGGCCGTCGTGCGCGAGGCGCTGGTGCGGGTGGTCGGCGAGGGCCTCGCCGACCGGCTGCCCAACCGCGGCTTCGCCGTCCCGTCCTTCTCCGACCGCCGCTGGCAGGAGGTCGCCGAGGCCCGCCGGGCCATCGAACCGGTCGTGCTGCGCATGTCCATCGAGCGCGGCGACGTCGACTGGGAGGCCCGCGTACGAGCCGCTCATCACCGGCTGGCCCGCACCCCGGCGTTCGTGCCCGAGGAGGGCGAGTACTACGCCAGTGCGTGGTCCGAGGCCCACCGGGTCTTCCACCGCACCCTGCTGGAGGGCTGTGGGAACCCCGTACTGCTGGAGACCTTCGACCGGTTGTGGACCGCGAGCGAGCTCGCTCGCCGCTTCTCGTCGCACCGCGACCCCGGCCGGGATCACGTCGGCGAGCATCGCCGGCTGGAGGAGGCGGCGCTGGCCCGCGACGCCGGCACCGCGGCCGAGGTGCTGTCCCGGCACCTCACCCTGACCGCGGCCGCACTGGCCGGCCGTACCCCCCAGGCGAAGGAAGCCTGACAGGCGTCACCTGGCCGGACGCATGCACCTGATCGCCGGCACCGGAGCCGTGGATGTCGCCGCCGCACGTGGTGGCGGGTTCGGCCCCTGTGCGCTCTCTTGTGGCCTCTCACCCGAGGACCGGCCGCGTAAGCGAGGGTGCGTGACCCCCTTGCAGCCGAGGCTCTCAATCGGGTCTCGATGAGGGGGTGGGGAGGCTTGAGCTAGCTCTCCCAGGTGGCGTTCCGCACCACGGTGGCGAGTCCGGGAGTGGTCCACTGGTCGACGATCAGGAGCTTTTCCTTCGGCAGGTACCACTCGCGCTGCTTGAACGTCGACTTCTCGGTCGCGTCGTCGTACGTGACGCAACGCCCCGGCCATACGCGGTAGTGCGCCTTGTGGCCCTCTCCGATGTTCCGGTGACCGACGGCGATCGCCTTGCCGAGAACATGGCCGAGCTTGGGGTCGGTCGGGCAGGGGGCGACGTCGACGGCGGGATAGAACGGTCCATTGACGGGGTTGTAGGGCCGGAAGCCCTCGCCCCCGGTCTTGAGCGTCTTCGCTCCCATCACCCAGAAGCCCCGGCACCTGGGCTCGAAGTAGTGGCTCTTGGGCTTGGCGCAGGCGCCGGTCACCACGTGCACCTGGTCGGCGCTCCGGTAGACCCGCCAGGCGCGGGGGATCTCCAGGGTCAGCCCGCCGGACAGCCGCAGGGACGTGGTGGAGGAGGCGGAGGCGCGGCCGGGGCCGGCCACAGCGACGGCCCCGATGACGGCGCCGGCAGCGGCGACCAATGAGATCGTTCTTCCCATCACGGCGCAAATAGTAGTGATGATCTCTCTGTAGGTCATTTGGGGTACGTCGCTCGTCGACCAGGTAGATCTCGATGTCGCGAAAGGGGCGGATATGGGCTCTTCGTACGTTGTCACCGGAGGCGGTCGCGGTGTCGGACGTGCGCTCGTCGAACGACTCCTCGGCGACGAGAACAGCGTCGTCGTCATCGAATTCGACCCGGCGGCGCTGGCGTGGACCCGTACCCATCCGGCCGGCTCCCGGGTCATCGCGGTGACCGGCGACGCCGCCGACGAGACCGTGGCGGAACGGGCCGCCGACCTGGCCCAGGCCGCGGGCCCGCTGGCCGGTTGGGTCAACAACGCGGCCGTGTTCCGGGCGGCCACGCTGGACCTCCCCTCGGCGCGGGAGGTCCTCGACCTCGTCGGGGCGAACTTCGCCCCGGCGGTCGTGGGATGCACGACCGCGATCCGCCGGTTCCTGAGCGCCGGCACGGGCGGGGCGATCGTCAACGTCTCCTCCCACCAGGCGCGGCGGCCGGTGCGCGGCTCCTTGCCGTACGCGACGGCCAAAGCCGCCGTCGAAGGACTCACCCGGGCACTCGCCGTCGACTACGGCCCGCGTGGCATCCGGGTCAACACCGTCGCCCTCGGCTCGATCGCCACCGAGCGCTATGAGGCGTTCCTGCACGGCCAGGAGCCCGCGGAGGCCGCACGGATCGAGCGCGAGATGGGCCTGTTGCACCCGGCCGGCCGGGTGGGCCGCCCGGAGGAGGTGGCCGCCGCCGTCGCCTACCTGCTGTCCGGCGAGGCGAGCTTCGTCAACGGCGCGACCGTGCCGGTCGACGGAGGCCGGTCGATCCTCGGACGCGACCCCGAAGAGGCCTGATGGGCGGTCACCGGCCGAGGCCGGCGTCGCGGGCGCGGATGATCGCCTCCGCCCGGTCGGCGGCCTGGAGTTTGGTGAGCACCGCGTGCACGTGGTTGCGCACGGTCTTCTGGGACAGGAAGAGCCGCGCGGCGATCTGGCCGTTCGACAGGCCGGCGGCCACCAGGTCGAGCACCTCGTGTTCCCGGGCGGTCAGGGCCGGGAACGGCGAGACGGCACCGGCCTGCGGCCTCGGGGCGAGGAAACCGGCGATGCGCGAGGCCAGGACCGCGCCGAACACGACGCCGCCGCCGGCCACCGTGGTGATCGCGCGGACGACTTCGTCCGGCTCGGCGCCCTTGAGCAGGTAGCCGCGGGCGCCGGCACGGAGCGCGTCGAAGATGGTGCCGTCCTCCTCGGACATCGTGAGCACCACGATGCCGATCTCCGGGTGCTTCTCGAGAATGCGACGGGTGGCCTCGATGCCGTCCATGTCCGGCATCTGCACGTCCATGACCACGACGTCGGGATCCCGCTCGGCGGCCTGCCGCAGAGCCTCGACGCCGGTCGCGGCCGTTCCCGCGACCTCGACCTCGTCGATGCTGCTCAGCAGTGCCGCGAAGCCTTCGCGGAACACCGGGTGGTCGTCCACCACGAGGACCCTCACCGGCCGCTTAGCGGTCATTCTCCACCTTTCCGGTAGACGTGAGCACGGGCGTCCGCCCGGACGACGTGACGGGCAGGCGCGCCCGCACCCGCGTGCCTGCGGGCTCCACGGCGGTGACCGTGCACGACCCGCCGAGTTCGGCGGCCCGTTCGCGCAACGACACCAGTCCCACGCCGGCCACCGTCTCCGGGGGGAGGCCGACTCCGTCGTCGACGACCACCACGTCGAGGTGCCCCTCGTCGACGTCGCGGATCAGCGACACCACGCACTCGCCGGCCTTCGCGTGCCGCACCACGTTGGTGATCGCCTCCGACGCGATCCGGTAGGCCGCCACCTCCACGGCGGCCGGCAGACCGGCGAGGTCGCCCCGCTCCTCGACCCGGACGGTCAGGCCCGGGGCGCGCAGCCGCTCCGCCTGCTGGCGGATCGCGCCGACCAGGCCGACGTCGTCGAGCGCGGGCGGGCGCAGGCCGTGCACCAGCCGCCGTACCTCGGCGAGCATCCCGGTCAGCTCCTGACGGGCCGTGCCGAGGATCCGGTCGGCGTCCTCGCTCGACCGGCGGGCGGTGATCCGGGCCGTGTCGATCCGGGACGCGACCGCCGCGAGAGTGGGGCCGAGGCCGTCGTGGAGCTCGCGGCGCAGGCGGCGCCGCTCGTCCTCGACGGCGGAGACGATGCCCTCCCGGCTGCGCTGCAGCTCCTCCGCGAGGCGTACGGCACGGGCCGCCGCGGCGGCCTGGCGGATCAGGTCGGCCAGCAGCCGTTCGTCACCGGCGGTGAGCCGGCGGCGGGCGGCCCGGCGCGGCAGCAGCAGCCGCCCGATGCGCTCACCCCGGTAGGTGATGGGAAGCGCCTGCGTCTCGGCGGGACGCTCGCCGTCCTCCACGAGCAGCACTTCGCCGCTGACCTGGGTGATCTCCACGCCCACGTAGGGCGTGCGGAAGGCCTGGGCCACCGTACGGGCCAGCGTGACGAGCTGCGCCTCCGAGTCGTCGGTCCGCTCCAGCCGCTCGGCGAGCCCGGACATCACGTGGTAGGGGTCGTCCCGATCCCCGATGACCCAGCGCCGCACCAGGCGCCAGAGCCGGTGCCGGAGCTGGGCGTACAGGATGGCGACCGCGAAGACGGCGATGACCAGGCGCTCCCCCTCGTTGAGGCGCGGCCCGAGCAGCCGGCCCGCACCGCCGAGGACCAGCAGGTCGAGGACGAACGTCAGGGCGAGCAGGAGGCCGTACACCAGCGTCCCGCCGAGCAGCCGGTCCACGTCGACGAGGTCCGGGCGCACGATCCCGATCGCGACCGACCCGGCCGTGAGGATCACGGCGATGGTCAGGCCGGCGGCGCCGAACCAGTTGGGCAGCAGCCGGAACGTCAGCATGACCAGGAGGTCGACCACGGCCGCCCACAGCAGCCAGCGCATCCGGGCACGGTCGATGCCGGTGACCGCGCGGTAGCGCCGCACCACCACGACGAACGGGGTGACCAGGCTCAGCGGGAGGCTCAGCTGAGCCACCAGCAGCACCCCGGTCCAGACGGCGTCCGGCAGCGGGAGGTAGAGCGCCTCGAGGTTCAGCGCGCGCAGCGGCGCGGGCAGCGGGGAGGACTCCGAGGTGGCCTGGGCGATGGCGGACGGCGCCGCGAGCAGGGCCAGCGGGAGCAGGCTCGTCAGCCCGAGACTGAGCAGCGAGGCGCCGCGCCACCACCCGGAGGGCAGCTTCCCGTCCGGGAACAGCAGCAGCACCAGGGGGAGCAGCAGCACCAGGCCCGCTCCGAGCCGCTGGTAGACGACGAAGGCCGCGGACGCCCCCGGGAGCGCGGGGTGGTGCGTGGTGGCGTACGCGAGCCACGACGACGCCACCCCGTCCAGCGCCCACCAGGCGCCGAAGGCCGACATCAGGCGGCCGAGGGTGTGGCGCGGGTAGCGGCGGAGCACCACCATGCCGGCCGCGGCGAGTGCGACACCCGCTGTCGCGTCGACCGCGCCCGGCTGCAGTTCGAGCACGGCGCGGTGGGCCTGCGGCACCCGCAGGTCGATCAGCGCCGCCACCAGTGTGGCGGTCACGGCGATCGCGAGGAGCACAGGCCCGAGGCTCAGGCGCGAAAGCCGACGAACCGTCCCAATCTGCACCAGGAAAGTGTGCCCTCGGCAGGTGCCCGATGTCCCTAGGACGCACGTCCCATCTGTCCTGGGACGCGAGAGATGCCGGGAATCGGGACACGAGGCCCTGACGACCTGGGCCGGTGGTTCGTGAGGATCGTCCTCGTCGCCGCGGCGACCGCCGCCGCCATCGAAACCCGCTGCTCAGAAGGAACGACGATGACCCTCCACACCCAGCCCAGCACCCGCGCCGCCGACGCGTCCCCGTCCGCGCCGCTCGCCGAGGCGACCGTACGCCGGCTCGCGCTGGGCCTTTCCACCGGCGCACTGGCCTGGTCCGCCGTCAGCTTCCTCTACGGATTCAACCCCGCCACCGAGACGGGAGTGAAGATCACCGACCTGGGCGGCCTGGCGTTCCAGTTCGGCGCCCTGTCCCTCCTCGCGGTCATGGTCCGTACGAGGGCGACCGGGGTGAGCCGCGTGGCCCGCGCGATGCTGCAGGTCGAGCGGGTGCTGCTGGCCCTGGCGATGGCGTGGAGCGTCTTCCACGCGTTCCTGCCCGGCCAGCGGGACAGCGTCTGGCTGGGGATCCTCGACGCGTTCTGGCCGCTGTCGATGCTGGGCATGTTCGTGATCGGTATCAAGGTCGCCGTCGCCGGGCGGTGGCGCGGGGCGGCCCGCTTCTGGCCGCTCGTCGCCGAGAGCTGGGTGGTCGTCACCCTCCCGACCATGGCGATCCTCGGCACGTCCGTGTCGGACGTCGTCGGCGCGGCCCACCTGCTCGTGGGCTACACCACGCTCGGCCTCATCATCGCGTTCCGTCCCGAGCTCGTACGCGGCGCGAGCTGAACGCCCTACCGGCTCAGCGAGCCGGGGCCGCGACACCCGTGACCCGGACGAGATCGAGCTTGGTCTCGTCCTCGCTGCCTGGTACGGCCGTGTAGACGACGATCTTCAGATCGGTGTCGGAGTCGCAGAGCACGTCGCAGTCGACCGTGACGTCCCCCACCGCCGGATGCCGGATCGTCTTGCGATCCTCCGCGTGGCCGCCCACGGCGCCGGAGTGCCACAGCTCGGCGAAGCGGGCGTTCCCGGCCAGCGTCCGGCGGATCAGCTCGCTCAGGCGCGTGTCCTCCGGGTAGCGGCCGGACGCGCGCCGCAGGTCGGCGACGATCGCCCGGTCGGTCGCGTCCGCGTTCTCGGAGACGACGGGCCAGGCCGCCAGGCGCGTGCGATCGGACGCCGCGGGGAAGCGCGAACGCACCAGGTTCCGCTCCTCCGGCGGGACCACGGAGGGGTCGCCGAGGAGCGCCGCCCAGCCGCGGTTCCACCACAGCAGCCGCCAGTCCGCGGCGAACACGGCGACCGGCGCGTCCCCGAGCCGGGTGAGCAGCCGCTGCATTCCGGGCGGGATGTGGTCGCTGATCACGCCGTCCCGGGGCGGTTGCAGCCCGGCGAGGCGGTAGAGGTGGTCGCGCTCGGCCCGGCTGAGCTGGAGCGCCCGTGCCAGCGCGGCGGCGACCTGCGCCGACGGCGTGGTGGCCCGGCCCTGCTCCAGCCGGACGACGTAGTCCACCGAGACGCCCGCGAGGTCGGCGAGCTCCTCGCGGCGCAGCCCGGCCGCACGGCGTACGCGGCCTGCGGGCAGGCCGACCGCCGCGGGGGAGAGCCGGTCGCGCCACGCGCGGATCGTCGAGCCCAGGCTCGTCTCGTCTGTGGTCATACGCCCATTCTGCGTGGGCCGCGGGACCCCAGGGTGGTACTGCCTGTCCTACCGGAGCGCTCTCCCTGGTTGTCCGCGCCCCGTCCGGCGATGCTTCCAACCATGACGATCACCTTCATCACCGGGGCCAACAAGGGCCTCGGCTTCGAGACCGCCCGCCGCCTCATCGACCTCGGCCACACCGTCGTCATCGGCGCACGGGACCCCGAGCGCGGGCAGACGGCGGCCGACAAGCTCGGCGCGCGCTTCGTGCGGATCGACGTGGCGGACGACGCGTCCGTCGCCGCCGCGGCGGCCGACGTCGCCGCGCACGAGGGCCGCGTCGACGTCCTGATCAACAACGCGGGAATCATCGGCCCGCGCGTGCCCGCCGAGGAGCTGATCGCGGACCACGCCCTCGAGGTCTACCAGACGAACGTCGTGGGCGTCATCCGCGTGACGAGCGCCTTCCTGCCGCTCCTGCGGCGGTCGGAGCACCCGGCGATCGTCAACGTCAGCAGCGGCACGGGCTCGTTCGCGCTGACCCACGACCCGGCCCGCGTGGAGTCCACGGTGGTGGGGCCGCTCTACACGTCCTCGAAGTCCGCGGTGACCATGCTCACCACGCAGTACGCGAAGGCGCTGCCCGGCATCCGGGTCAACGCCGCCGACCCCGGCTACACCGCGACCGACCTCAACGGGCACAGTGGCACCCAGACCGTGACGGAGGGGACCGACGCGATCGTGGCGCTCGCGACCGAGGGACCGGACGGCGGGACGGGCCGGTTCGTCGACCGCTTCGGCCCCGTGCCCTGGTGACGGCCCTCCGGCCCTGTGCCCTGGTCGTCGCGGGGCCGCGCCGGTCAGGACAGGGCCTCGATCACCCGCCTGCGCAGCAGGGGCTCGTGGCCGGGGCCGGCGTGGAGCGTCAGGGTCAGCCCGGACTCGGCGGCGCCGGCCAGGACGGCCAGCAGCGTGGCGAACTGCCCGGGAGGCTCGGCGTCGAGCAGTTCCTCGGCGTGTCTCACGACCAGACGGGTCGGCCCGATGTCGCGCAGGGAGTCGGTGAGGGCGTCCCAGTTGCGGCCGAAGTAGGCGGGGAGGCACAGAACCCGTGCCACCTCCTCGAAGAAGGCGGCACGGGTCCGGCAGGCCCGTCCCTCGACGACCGCCGGGGCCGGGGCGGTGGTCACCGTGAGCCACGGAGGCAGCGGGCGTGCGGCGGAGGCCATGACGGGTCCTAGAGCCGGTAGAAGTCGGTGTAGTGGTTGGGCGAGAACCAGGTCACGCCCGTGCCGCGGTCGACGACGATCCGGTACGCGTCACGCGAGGCGCCACGCGCCCTGGAGTAGACGTCGTACTCGTAGTAGGTGGCGCCGCCGGGAAGCTGGCCCTCCCGGTTGTAGAAGCGCCCGCCGGTGTAGTTGTACTTGCCGTCGGGCCAGGAGTACCAGCCGCTGCTGGTGGGATACCCCTTCCCGGCCCAGATCGCGTTCGCCGAGCGGGCGTCGGCGCAGCGGGAGATCGAGCAGGAGCCGTAGACCGAGGCGTGGGCGGGGACGGCGCCGGTCACTGCGGTGAGGGCCACGATGGCGGCGATCACGACGGTGAGCCGTCCCGCCCGGGACGGCCGGAAGCGTCGCGGAGTCTGCACGAGACCTCCTTGTGGGGGCGAGGGGACAGACACTCGCCAGCATCACCTCGGAACCGGGCCGGACCAAGGCCGACGCGGTGAACTTTCGCCGTCTTCTCTCGTATGCCCCGATGTGAGCCTCGGCTTCCCCTGAGCCGCGCCAGGATTGCCGTATGAGCGAAGCCCTGGACGCGACGTGTGCGCCGGACCCGGTGACGAAGGCCGGCTATGTGCTGGAGTTCGAGGACACCTTCGAGGGCGGCGTGCTCGACGAGAGCCGCTGGATCCCGCGTTACCTGCCTCAATGGACCACGCATGCGGCCTCGGCGGCCCGATACCGGGTGGGCGACGGCTGCCTGCGCCTGTTGATCGAGGAGGACCAGCCGCCGTGGTCACCGGAGACCGAGGGCCGGATGCGCGTGTCCTCACTGCAGACGGGCGTGTTCTCCGGGCCCGTGGGCAGCGGCGTCGGCCAGCACGGGCGCGGCCGGGCCGTCGTCCGCGAAGCGCAGGAGGAGGCCCGGCTCTACACCCCTCACCACGGCCTGATCGAGATGCGCGCCAGGGCCACCGGCGATCCACGCGCCATGGTCGCGCTGTGGATGATCGGCTTCGAGGACGCGCCCGAGCGGTCCGCGGAGATCTGCGTCTGTGAGATCTTCGGACGTGACGTACGGCCGGACGCGGCGAAGGTCGGCATGGGCGTCCACCCGTTCGGCGACCCCGCGATCACCGACGACTTCGCCGCCGAGGTCCTCCCCATCGACGCGCGGGAGTTCCACGTGTACGCGGCCGAGTGGACCCCGGACCGGGTGACGTTCCTCGTGGACGGCCGGCACGTCAGGACCATCCGGCAGTCCCCGGACTATCCGATGCAGCTCATGCTCGGGATCTACGAGTTTCCCGGCGCCGAGGGGCCGGACCGGGTGGGGCCGTACCCCAAGGAGTTCGTGGTCGACTACGTGCGGGGCTACCGGCCCGTGACACGCTGAGCCGTACCGGGGACGCGGCCGGTGGGTATGAGGCATGTGAAGCGTCATGCCCGGATGGTCGGAGCCGATCAGCCGGCGCTCGGCCGTCCGGTGAAGGATCGGGGGATCTGATGCTGAGATGGCTCATCGTCCTGGTCGCGGCCGTGGTCGCGGCACTGTCAGGGGTCACGGCAGGCTACGCGGCGCCGCCGGATGTCAGCGACAAGGACAAGGCGTTCCTGGTCGCCGCGCATCAGGACAACCTCACGGAGATCCAGGGCGGGCAGACCGCCGAGCGGCAGGCCGCCAAGCAGTCGGTCAAGGACGCCGGCAGGAAGCTGGTGCAGGACCACACCTCCCTCGACGCCCAGCTCAAGCGGGTGGCCGAGAAGCTGGATGTGAACCTGCCGAGCCGGCCGAGCGAGGAGCAGCAGGCCGAACTGCGCCGGCTCGCGGCCAAGAGCGGTGCCGCGTTCGACCGTGCCTGGATCGACGCACAGGTCAAGGACCACCGCAAGACCCTGCTCGCCCTGGATGAGCAGGTGTCGAGCGGATCCTCGGAGGAAGTGAAGAATTTGGCCCGGGCCGCCAAGCCGGTGGTCCAGGAGCACCTCGACCTGGTCGAGAGCATCCAGAGCGGCGAGTGACGACCGGTGCCGGCCGGGGCTGGTCTCCGGCCGGCACGTCCCCCCGAGCTCACCCGAACAGCTTGACCAGCAGCAGGATGATGAGCGCCCAGCAGACGAGACCGGCGACCACGACCGCGATGAGGCCGCGAAGCCGATATCGCTTGCCGGGTGGGCCGGGCTGCTCGTCCACGTCTCCTCCACGCCGGGGTGTGTTCCGGCGGTCTGCTGATACCCCGCAGGTCACGAGCGGCTCGTCACTGATGGAGATGTGTTTGTTGCTGATCGTGACATGGCTCGCCAGGTCCCCGGTGGCACCAGTGTGAGCGGCGCCCGGCTCCCAGTCCCCCGTTTCCGCCGAGCGGCGGCGCGCATGCGTAGGGTGCGATCATGCGGATCTTCACGAATCTCGCCGAACTCAAGGCGGCCAAGGGCGAACATCTCGGGTACAGCGACTGGCGGGAGATCAGTCAGGAGAGAGTGGATCTCTTCGCCGACGCGACGGACGACCACCAGTGGATCCACGTGGACCCGGAACGGGCGAAGGACGGCCCGTTCGGCGGCACCATCGGGCACGGGTACCTCACGCTTTCGCTGCTGCCGACGCTGGTGAGCGAGTTGTATCAGGTCGGCGGCCTGCGCATGGCCATCAACTACGGGCTCAACAAGGTGCGCTTCCCCCGGCCGGTTCCCGTCGGGTCCCGCGTACGGGCCGGGGCCGAGATCGCCGACGTCAAGGGAACCCCGTCGGGCACCCTCGTGAACCTGCGCGTCACGATCGAGGTCGAGGGGGTCGACAGGCCGGCCTGCATCGCCGACACGCTCACGCTCTTCGTTCCGCAGGAGTGACCTCTCTCGCCCTCGGTAGGGCTCCGATAGTACGGGGGCGGCTTGACCGGGGGCGGAGCAGTTTATTGGCGCAAGCAGGGGTGAGGGGTCTGGTAGAGTTACACCCGTTGCCGGGCACCGCAGGTGAACAGGCAGCAAAGCGGCCGTAGCTCAATGGATAGAGCATCTGACTACGGATCAGAAGGTTAGGGGTTCGAGTCCTCTCGGCCGCGCCCAACTCAAGGGCCCATTCCGAACATCGGGGTGGGCCTTTTTGATCTCTGTACAGCAGGTGATACAGCAACGGCATCTACTGGCGATCCCAGAGGTCCCGACCGTCGCGGCCTGAGGGGTCCATGGTGAGTAGGTCCTCGTGAAGATGCCGGACCGCTCTGCCTGTTAGTTCACCCGAGGCTGTGGTCTCCATCAGTCGCCAGCCAGGGGAAACGTCTGGTGCTTCGCTGTCGCGGCCGGCGGCTGTGAGGTTGTAGAGCAACCCGAACACCGCCTCATAGGCGGCGACTCGCGCGAGCTGGGCGAGGTCGTGGCGGTCCGCACCGTGGGCGAGTAGCCGGGCCGCGGCCGGGATGTTCTCCAAGGCGCCTGGAGCAGCCCAACTGTCGATCAGCTCCGGCCAGACGCGTCGTAGCGCGAGAAAGCGAGCCAGCTGAGGGATGCCTTCCGATATCTCGGAGAGAGCCCAACTATCGGGATCAGCCGCACCCAGTGCCGCGAAGCTATCCCGCAAGGCGAGCAGTGCGGCGGGATCTTCGTCATTCATTTGGATATTGCAACACAAGCAGACATGAGCTCGTGCGGCTTCAGCGGGCGGGCAGAGCGGCCGTCCGTCCTGCTGCTCAGCCGGTTCCGCAGAGTGCGTGGTCGATCAACCTGGAGGCCGCTCTCATCTGACGCAGGGAGCGGTCCTCGGAGTCCGCGTATTCGGTGGAAACCGAGACGACGACACCCCGCCGGCCGTCCTCGGAGAAGCCGTTCCTCGTCATGAAACCGACGATGTCTCCGCCGTGACCCCAGTAATGTCCGCCGCACGACAGCGGGATGGAGAACAACCCGAGGCCGTACCGCGCTCCGGGAAAGGCTCGTCGCACCTTCGCGTCGGTGGCGACGGTCCGCTTCAACTGGCCGAGCTCCGCCGGGCGCAGCAGCCTGCCGCTGAGCAGAGCGCGGTAGAACCGGTCGAGGTCGGCGGTGGTCGAGACGATGGCTCCGGCGGCGTCGGCGGTGTAGGGCGCGCGGGTTCGGGTGACGTCGATGAGCGTGCCGTCGGGGTACCGGTCGTAACCCTCGGAATGCGGGTCCGGAACGTCCGGGGAAAGGCCCGGCACACTGGTGTCACGCAGACCGAGCGGACGAAGGATGCGCCGGTCGACCTCCTCGGACCACGGGCGCCCGGTCGCCCGTTTGATGATCATCCCGAGCAGGATGTACCCGGCGTTGCAGTACCTCCATGACGTCCCGGGCGCGAAGTCGGGCCGGTGCCGCATGGCCTCTTTCACCAACGCGTCCGGCGGGACGATGTCGAACCGGTGCCGGTAGTAGTCGGCCGGTGTCTCATGTCCTTCGTCGCCTTCATGGATACCGCTCGTGTGCTGGAGCAGCTCACGGACGGTGATCTTGTTACCGTCGTTGCCGTTGCCGTGCACCACGCCGGGCAGCCGGCGTTCGACCGTGTCGTCCAGCGACAGCTTCCCTTCCCCCGCCAACTGCAGGACGACGGTCGCCACGAACGTCTTGGTGGAACTGCCGATCCGGAAATGGTCGTCCGGCTTGACCGGGCGCCGGGTGCCGGCGTCGCCGAAACCACTGGTGGCCGCCAGGTCATGGCTGTCATGCGTCGCACGCGACTGGACCCCTGTCGCCCCGGTCGCGGTGATCGCATCGGTGTCGCGCTGCAACCGGCTCTGGTCGTACGGCTGGGGCGCGGCCGTGCGCGTCGCAGCCGTTCCGCATGCCGCTGCCCCCAGCACAGTCGCCAGGGCCGTGACCGACGCTGCCAGGCGTGCCCGGGGCCCGCGCGGCTTCGGCGCTCTCACGTACCGTGTTGTCCCCCTGACCATGGGATCCATGTGTGACCGATCAGCCGAGCCGGGAGAAACGCCGGGCGGCCACAACCAGTGTGATCAACGCGAGAGCGGCGACGACGGCCAGTTCGGCAGGTGGCGACAGGCGCAGGCCGCCCCAGCTGACCGGCTCGGACAGCATGGCCGGTCCGCGCGGGAGCCGATCGACTCCGGCGGTGTGGCGCATGGCGTCCACGGCATAGGTCAGCGGGTCGAGGCGGGACAGCCACGCCAACCAGCCCGGCAGCGCACTGATCGGGAACATCGTCCCGGACAGGAACATCAGGGGGGCCATCAGGACGCTCAGCGCGGTGGTCAGCGTGCGGGGCCGCCGGACGAAAACCGCGACCGCCGCGGCCAGCACCGTCAGCGCGAACGACGTCAGCGCCAGCTCGGCGGCGAGCACCGCGAACGCCGCGGGCCGGTAGGCGACGTGGAGCAGTCCCGCACTGGCCAGGATCACCATGCCGTGGCAGGTCGCGACCGTCATGCCGCCGAGGCATTTGCCGATCAGCAGGGTGCTCCGCGACACAGGGGCCACGAGCATCTCACGGAGGAAACCGTCCTCCCGCTCCCAGACGATCGACGCGCCCACGGACATCGCGGCGGGTTGTGCCGCCATCACCAGCACACCGGGGAAGAGGAACGTCAGATAGTCCGACGCGGGCCCCATGCCGGAGGCGGCGAAGAGCCCTCCCAGGCCGATACCGAGAATGAAGAGGAACATCAGGGACTCCATCAGGGACACCAGCGTGCCGACCCGATCGCGGAGGAAGTGCAGCATCTCCCGCCGCCACACCATGCGCGCGGCGCCGAGCTCGGCGGCGAGGCCGTGGCTGTACGCGGCGCGTGGCACAGTGCCGTCGGCCATCAGCGGCCTCCCCCGGACTCGTCCCGGATGTGGTGCCCGGTGTGGTGGAGGAAGACGTCGTCGAGGCTGGGCCTCGTGACCGTCACCTCGTGAACCGGGACGTCCAGGCCCGCGCACAGCCGGGGTACCAGGCGCGCTCCGTTCTCCGCCTGGACGCGCAGGCCCCGCGGTCCGGCGACGGCCTCGATTCCGAAGCGTTCGCGCAGCGCCGCGGCCGCCGCCACGTCGTCGCCGGTACGCAGGTCGATGCGGTCGGCGGCGAGCGTCGACTTCAACTCGGCGGGCCTGCCCTGCACGACGATCCGCCCGTCGTGGACGATGGCGACGCGGTCGCACCGCTCGGCCTCGTCGAGGTAATGCGTCGTCAGGAAGATCGTGGTCGCCTCGCGTTCGCGCACCTCGCGAAGGTGTGCCCAGAGCCGGTCGCGCGCCTGCGGGTCCAGACCGATGGTGGGTTCGTCCAGGAACAGCACCCGTGGCCGGTGCAGCAGGCCACGGGCGATCTCCAGACGGCGGCGCATCCCGCCGGAGAAGGTCCGTACGAGGTGGTCACGCCGTGCCGTGAGCCCGGCCAGGTCGAGCATCGCGTCGATCCGGGCGGCCAGCCCGGCCTTGGCCATGGCATACAGGTCGGCGTGGAAGCGGAGGTTCTCCGCGGCGGTGAGCTCCTGGTCGAGCGTGCTCTCCTGGAAGACGATTCCGAGACTCCGCCGCACCAGGCCGGGCGCGGTCCGGGTGTCGTGACCGGCCACCTCGATGCGGCCGGCGGTGGGCATGGCCAGGGTGCACAGCATCGCGATGATCGTGCTCTTGCCCGCGCCGTTCGGACCGAGGAGGCCGAACGTCTCGCCCTGCTCGACCGTGAGGTCGACGCCACGTACGGCGTCCACGTCCGGATAGGACTTGTGGAGGCCGGTCGCCCGTATCGCGGGAACGCCCTGGCTCCGGCACGCGACGGGCGGCACCTGAGCGCTCCGATGGCCGGTTCCGAACACGGTTCCTCCCTCGGGCATTCCTCCGCGTGCGGCGCGACGGCGGCGTCGGGCCCCTTTTGTCATCCGCCGGGTACTGGATCGAGGAGCAGGGGGGACGGGACCCGGTCGGGGTGGGCCAGGCGCAGGAAGTGCATGCCGATGCCGGATCTTCCGATCATGAGTCCGGGAAGGAGGCCCGCCGTGTCCTGGATGAGATCGTTCCGGGTGTCGTCGAAGTGCCGCCATTGCTCGTGCGCCTGGACATTCGCCTCCATCTGAAAGGTCGGCTCGTCGCGCAGCCTGGCGAAACGCAGGAACAGTTCGGCGTTCCCCGACCGGCCGTGGCAGAGCGTGTCGCTCCTCAGCCGGGGGAAGTTCCGTAGCGTCGCCGTGAGGGCGTGGTGGGTGTCGCGCAGCAGCGACTCGTCGTCGCCGTCGAGGAGCGCCCAGCTCGCGATGCGGCTCAGGCCGATGCCGGCGGCGCCGTTGCACCAGGCGTTGGCATAGTAGCGGCCGTCCTGCGGTACGCCGCCGGGGCTGGTGCGCAGGTCGTACCAGTCGTTGGTGGTCTCGTCGAAGTGCCGGGCCTCGTAGGCCAGGGCGCGGCGTCCGGCGATCACGTACTCCGTCCGGTCCGTCAGCCGCCCGAGCCGGATCAGCGTCCACCCGATGCCCGCCGCTCCGTGGGCGAAGCCTGTGAGATTGGCCGGGGCGATGCGAGGATCGGGCGGGGGCCAGCTCAGCGTGCCGGCGTCCGCGACGGCGTGGCGCAGCAGCACTCTCGCGCACAGATGCGCCTGGTCGATGCCCTCGTCGTCCGCTTCGGAGGCGAGGCCGAGCAGCACCGGGATCAGGCCGGCGGCACCGCTGAAGACGTCCAGTGCCGTGTCGGCCTCGATACGTGATCGGAGGTCCTCGCTCAGGCGCACGGCGAGCCCGAGCAGCTCGCGGTCCCGCCAGAGGCGGTGCAGATGAGTGAGCACGTAGATCAGGCCGCCGACCCCCGTGAAGGCGCCGATCTGCCGGCGATCGGTGGCCGCGATGGCGTGGGACAGGGCTCGTTCGGCCGCCTGCCGGAACTGCGGTCGCGGAACGATCCGGTCGAGGTAGGCGAGGAACAGTGCGATGCCCGCCGCCCCGTCGTACAGGTCGCCGCCGATGTCGACCCGTACGGGCCCGTCCGGGCCGATCTCGTACGACGTCCACGGCGCGGGCTCCGACGGCTCGCGGAGCATGGCGCACAGGCGCTCGCCGATCCGGCTCGCCTGCTCGACGGAGGCGGACACGAAGGCCGGACTGGCGACCTCACTCGTGCGCAGGCCGGCCGCGATGTAGAGGCGCTGCCGCTCGCGGTTGTCCGCGGACAGGAGCCGGATCCGCCGCGTGGCGCAGTCGAGCGGAGAGGCGCCGACGTCGATCGCCAGCGGCGTCGTGTGGTCGTGCACGAGCGGCCCGCCGCGGGCGTCCATGGTGAAGATCGGTATGTCGAGCCGCCACATCGACTCGACCTCCCGCTCCGCGAGCCGGCCGTCCCGGTCCCAGCTCTGCGGGAAGGTGCGGACCGTGCCGAAGGTCAGGTCGACCTCCAGGGGGTCGACCAGGCACTTGGGGTGCCGGGCGTGCTGCAGCAGGTTGACGTAGAGCTGGGTGGACCAGTTGACGAACCGGACGCGGATGCCGTCGAACATCTCCGTCACCGCGCGTATCGCCGCCTCGGGGTGGCGCTCGAACCATTCGTGCACCCGGCAGAACCCCTCGATGATCGCCTCGGTGTGGTCCTCCGGCCGTACGAGCGTGTCGCCGACCAGCACCCGGTTATAAGTCTCCGGCTCGACGCGCACGCCGGTCATGTGCGTCACCGACGTCCGGAAGCTGTCGCGCCGCTCTTCGAGGCAGGGCACGGGCATCGGCAGCTCGTACGCCTCGCCTCCGGAGTAGCCGCTGGCCCGTATCAGGTCACCGGAGGCCGCCGCGCGCGGCCACTCGAGCAGTCCGGTCCTGAACACCGAGTCCAGGAGGGTGCCCGGCGGCCGTGCCTGACCACGCAGGAGCACGCCGAGGGCGGTCTCGCAATCGCAGACGTGGGCGTGACCGTCGGCGACCAGAACGTTCTCCAGATGCAGGTCGTCTCCGCCCAGTACGTAGAAGATCCCCAGGTGACCGCCGAGTTGCCGGTAAAGCCGCTCGATTTCCTCCTCGGTCGTCACATGGTTACGGCCCGGGGGGATCCGCTCCTCATAGCCGTATCCCGGCCGCGACAGGACGGCATGCGGCGCGAAGCCGAGCACTGCGTCCCCGCGCAGCCGCGCGAGGAGCTTCTGCATCGCCGCCTCGGCGGCGACCGGGCGCGGTTTGTAGACGAACGAACCGGTCGCGCCGCTCACCAGCCGGGCCTCGACAAGGGTGACGGTACGGGCTCCGGCGTGGTGATCGGAGATACCCGGCCGCACCGACAGGAACGACGAGACGTCCGCTCCGAAGATCGTGCGGCCGATCGCCGCGGCATCCGCGTCGAGGCGCTCGACGAGCTCGCATCCGAAGTCGGCCAGCAAGGCGGTGACGTGCGCCAGCCAGCGTCCCAGGACCGGGAACCTGAGATGGAAGCGGTGGTGGGCGGCCGCCCCGGCGAACGTGGCGTCGACGTACGCTCGGAAGTCCTCACGGGTCGCCCGTGCCCTGTCGATGCCCGCCTCTACGCAGTGCACCTTCGCGTCGGCCTCCACGGCCCACGCGAGTGACAGCTCGAAGCGCTCGAAAAGGTGCCGCTGCAGATCGTCGGTGATGCGACGGCCGAACCGGCCCGGATGGCGGGCTCGCGCGGCGTCCATCCGGCGGCCGAGTTCGAGGAGGAACGGCTCGCAGGCGATGGCGAGCCGACCGTAGTAGATCTCGGGGCGCCGCCAACTCGCGTCCGGCGCATCGCGGGCGGAGCGGTCGAACCGGTCGAGTGCGCCCCGGTAGGTCGGCAGCCAGGAGCGCTGCACCTCGGCGAACACCGCCTTGGTGTGGTCGTCGGCGTCACTCAGGCCGAGCTCGTGCCGCCGGAAGGCGGTGAGCGCCCGCCTGAGGCCGTCCCGGCCGAGGGCCTCGGGCGCGGATGGGTCCGTCCTCACGGCGAGCCGTCGGGAGACCCGGTCGATCTTCCAGGTGTCGAACGGGGGAAGCGGGCCAGCGGGCGTCGCCGGTCCGGTGGCCTCCAGTTCGGTCAGGATTCGCAGACGTTCGGCGAGGTTCGCGGCGGCGGCGGCCATGTCGATGAAGGAGTAGTGGTCGCCCAATGGTCGGACTCCTTTTGTACGCGACGGACGGCAGGCCGGCCGCGGCCGGCGCGTATTTCTCCGTTCGCACCTGCTGTGACATGACACGCACAGCCGTAGGGGTTCCCGATGAGCACGCGTATTCGGGCATGTGATGGTCACCGACGGGCGGCGGCGCGGACGACGACGGCCGGCCGCGCCGATGCCGGTGTCTTCTTGCTCGGCGCCTAATAGGTCTTGCGGCAGACGTGCGTATGGATGCAGTGATGGGTGCCCGGACACGCGTAGATTTCGCCGGCGGCACCCTCCGTCCAGGATTTCAGTAACTCCTGATCGGGCTGTTCGATCGGGTCGGGAAACGCGGAGACCTCGATACCGAAGGCGGTCGGATCCGCCATGAGTTCGGCCCGGAACTCATCGTCGACGGCGGCCTTGAGTATCATCGCTCTTTCCATTGTAATCTCCTTGCTTCCGGGCTTCGGAGAAATGATCGCTCGGGCGTGGCCGAATTAGCGCGTCCGACGTGCCCTGTCGTATTTTCAGTATCACTCCCGGTGCCACATTCGTTGCAACACGGACGTAAACTTGTCGGCAAGAGGGCGGAGTGTTCGGCACTGTTTTCTGCAGGGCTTTAACGTTGTTTACGTCTTTCTTGTTCGATGGGCGATCGTGGCGATATTGACTGGTCGCGTGGAGGTGGCAGGAGCGTGCCCGGCCCCGCGGTGACGGGCGGACAGGCCGGGTGGGCATCGAGCCGGGGGAGGGCGGATGGGGCGAACACCGTTTCGCGCGAAGGCCTCTCTGCGGGTCATGGCGGTGGCAGCCCTCGCCGTGGTGTCTCTCGGCCCCCCGACGTCTCCCCCTCCGGTTCCGGATCAGGACGGAGACTCCGCCCTGCGCGCGGTGTTGACCGAGGCCGTGCGCCGGAACCACTATCCGGGGGCGTTGGCGCAGGCACGGAGCCGGGAGCGGACCTCCGACGTGGCGATCGGAGTCGGTGACGTGCGGAACGGCACGGCGCCGCGGCCCGATTCGCGATTCAGGGCCGGGAGCATCACGAAGACCTTCGTCGCCACCGCGGTCCTGCGACTGGTCGCCGAGGATCGGCTCCGATTGGACGACACCGTCGAGCACTGGTTGCCGGGCCTGGTCGACGGCAAGGGCAACGACGGCCGGCGGATCACCCTGCGGATGCTGCTGAACCACACGAGCGGCCTCTTCGACTACACCACCGACAAGGAACTGAGCCACACCTATGAGCGTGATCCGTCCCGCCGGCTCCCGCCGCACGCGCTGGTCCGCGTCGCGGTCTCCCATCCCCCGCTGTTCCCGCCCGGGACGGCCTGGAACTATTCCGACACCGACTACGTCCTGCTCGGGATGGTCATTCAGCGGGTCACCGGCCGGTCGTACGCGGAGGAGATCACGCGGCGGATCATCCGGCCTCTGGGCCTGCGCTCGACCTACTTCCCCGGCGGATCCTCGTCCATAGCCCCTCCCTACCTGCACGGCTACGAGATGCCGGACTCCGGCGTCATCAAGGACGCGACCGTGCTCAACACGAGCTTCGCGCCCGGATCCGGCGACCTGATCTCGACCGTCGGGGATCTGAACCGCTTCCTCTCGGCCCTGCTGGCGGGGCGTCTGCTGCCCTCGTCTCTCCTGCGTCAGATGCTGACGCCGGTGCCCCGATCCCGTGCGGGCTCGGACATGGACAAGTACGGCCTCGGCGTGATCATCACGAGGCTCCCCTGCGGGATCACCGTGTACGGCCACGGCGGGACCCTCGACGGTTATCTCACCGGCGTGACCGGGCGGCAGGGCGGTGCCCACACGCTCGCCTGGGTGATCAATGGCAGTTGGGGGGTGGAGAACCAGATCGCGCTGATGGACAAGGCCTACACCGCCGAGTTCTGCGCCACCGGCAGCACGGCGCCGGGCCTGCACCGTCGTGACGGCGCAGGCCCGGCGTGATGGTGTCACTCAGTCAGTTCACTTGATGGCCGCGAGGGTGTCGACGACACCGGCGCCGAAGAAGCTGTTGTCGTCGGTGCCGGTGCAGGCCGCGGTGTTCGGCGGGCACGGCTTGGGCACGGCCCGCGCCTTGAGCTCGGTGATCATCTGAGCCGGCGACCACGACGGGTGCGCCGACTTCATCTGCGCCATGACGCCGGCGACGTGCGGGCTCGCCATCGACGTGCCGCTCTTGGTGCCGTAGCCGTCGGTGCCCGTACGGGTGTTCCACGTCGTGGAGTAGATCGACGAGCCGGGAGCCGCGACGTCGATCTTGCCGAGGCCGTAGTTGGAGAAGGACGACCGGACGCTGTCCAGCGTGGTGCCCACGCGCTGCAGGGACGCGACCGTCACGACGCCGTCGAACTCGGCCGGGATGTCGTTGCAGCCGCTGTTGATCGTGCGCACGGTCGGCTTCGGCGCGTCGTTGGGGCTGCCCGTGTCCACGCTCTTGTTGGCGAGGTCGTAGTTGGAGTTGCCCGCCGCGGCGACGTTGACGACGCCCTGCTCGGTGGCCCACCGCACGGCGCGCCGGACGGCCTCCTTGCTGGCGGCCTGGTCGGGCTGGTCGTCACACCAGAACTCGAACGGGTCGACGTAGTAGGAGTTGTTCGTGACGTCCATGTGCTTCAGGCCCGCCCACATGAAGCCGCAGACGGCGTACTCCGGGTAGATGAAGCCGTCGTCGTTGACGACCTTGACGGACGCCATGCGCACGTTGGGCGCGACACCGACGATGCCGATGTTGTTGCGGGCGGCGGCGATGGTGCCGGCGACGTGCGTGCCGTGGTCGCTCGTCGTCGGACGCCAGGCCAGCGGTGTCTGGTCCGGGCGGCCGACGTTGCTGCAGTTGACCGAGTTCGCGACGTCGATGTTGGCCTTGAGGTCCGGGTGCGTCGGCGAGATGCCGCTGTCGAGCACCCCGACGAGGACGTTGCGGTTGCCGTCGGAGATCGCCTGCGCCTGCGGAGCCTTGATCATCTGCATGTCCCACTGGACGCCCTCGTTGGGGTCGAGGCTCTCACCGGGCTGCGGGTCGGACGGGATGTCGCCGTTGTCCGGCTTCTTGGCACCCTTCTTGTACCCGTTGGCGCCGGGGCCCCACGGCGCGGCCAGGTCGGCCGGCGTCCCCTCGGAGACCCCGGCCGTACGGGTGGCGCCGACGGAGGCGACCGCGTTGCCGCCCTTGGCGGTGACGTTGGCGCGGAAGGCCGCGCGGTCGGAGTGGGCGACGACCACACCGATCTCGGGCCAGGACTGGACGACGACGCCTCCGGCGGCCTCGACGGCGCGCTCGACGAGACGAGTCTGGCCGGGGTTGGCGATCCGGGCGTTGACGACGTAGCTCATGAGCATCCCGTCGGGGATGTCGACGTTGACCGGTGTCGAGGCCGGCTCGTCGGTGGTGGCCGCACTCGCCGAGCCGGTCGCGCCTCCGAGGAAGGCGGCACCCACCATGGCGAACGCCGCGGCGGTGGCCGCGAGGCGTCGCTTGGGCAGGGCATGCTGCATGGGTTGCTCCTAGAACGGTGAGACCGCGGCACCATTGCTGCGGTCTGGCTGGCTTCGACGTCGAAAGTCCTAAATCGCCCTGAATCCAGCCTTTAGAGTTGGTTAGTGACGCTAACAGCTCGATCGTGAATTGTTCAAGAGCGCACCAAGGCGTACGGCACCTGCCGGAACAGCGGCCCGGGAGCACAGCGCGAACAGCGCGATCGTCGCGTGGCTCCCCGCGACGATCCCGGTGCCGGCGACCGCGAGCATGACCCACCAGGCGGTGATCCGCTGGTTGAGGTTCAGCACCGTCGTGTCCCCGGGCCGGTGCGCCGGGCCGGCACCGCTCCCACCGTTGTCGCCGCGGTGAGCACGGTCACCATTCCGGCGATCGTCATCCAGAAGACGTATGGCATGTCGGGTGTTTCCGATCGTGATGACCGCGCTCCGAGCGCGCTCCAGGAAAGCGTCCTTCTCCTCGCCGGGCACCCGCTCGAGTGGCGCGCCGAACCCCACCCGACACAGACGGGGAACGGGGATCACCTTTCCCGGCGGCCAGGGCGGACAGGTATCGGGGGTGGGCGCCGACCACGATCCGGACCAGCCAGACCAGCGCCACCCCGAGAAGACTAGACATCGGCGGCCCGCGATTTCCTGGCGATGGCGCGAGCGCGGGTCCAGCACGTGACGGCCGAGCCGGCGGCCACGACCACTGTCGCGGCCTGTTCGGCGTGACGGAGGTGCCGGAAACCCATGAGGCGACGCCTCGGACCTATTTCGACTCTACGCTTGTTGACCGAGAGATCGCCTTCGGTCTACGTTCGTCGAGCCGACATTCGCAGCGATGAAGGGGACAGCGTGCTCGCTACTCCACGGCAACTGCTCGACCGTTTCCATCAGGCGATGCTGGATTTCTCGCCCGACTCGCTCGCCGACCTGTTCGCCGACGAGGCGACCTATGAGTTCGTGTTCTGGACGCCGCATCGTGGTCCGTCGCAGCGGTACGACGGACGCGAGGAGATCCGCGCGGGCTTCAGGGCGGCGTGGGGGTCGGTCTCCGCGCCACCGCTGACCGGATTTCGCGGAATGTGCGTCCACGAGACGGCCGACGCCGAAGTGGTCATCTCCGAGGGTGAGATGGACGGCGTGAACCACGCGACCGGGCAGCCGTTCTCCTCCCGGTTCGTGCTCGTCCTGCGTGCCCGCGACGGCCGTATCGTCCATCTGCGCGACTACTCCGACGTGCTGCGGACCGCGGCGGGGCTCGGGCGCCTGTCTCAGCTCTTCGAGCTGGTGCGGGGCGAGTCCGCGCCGTGAGTTCGGGGGCGGCGGCCCGCCGGCGTCACCGGCCGCCGGGATAGCGTGGCCCGAAGATCGGGATGAGAGGCGGTGAAGCGGTGCTGTCGCTCGGCGAGATGCTGCGGGTGCTGAACGCGTTGCACACCACCGGATGCGACGTCTGGGTCGGCGGCGGCTGGGGGATCGACGTCCTGGTCGGGCGCGTCACCCGGGAGCATCACGACCTCGACCTGCTCCACCGCGCCGAACAGGAGCGGCTGGTGGTCGGCGAGCTGGAGTCGCTCGGGTACGCCGAACGGCCCGGCGTGGTGCCCGGGCGGCCGGCCAGGTTCGTCATGACCGACGGCCACGGGCACGAGCTCGATCTCCATCCGCTGCACATCGCGGAGGACGGTTCGGCCGTGCAGCACCTGGACGACCGCGGCGCGGCGCTCCACTACCCGGCCGAGGCTTTCGTCACGGGCACGATCGAGGGTGTGCGGGTGCGCTGCCTGTCCGTCGGCCAGCAGGTCGCCTTCCACCAGGGCTACGAGCCGAGGGACCGCGACCTGCACGACATGGCGAGCCTGCGTGCGGCGTTCGGGGTCACCACGCACTTCTGACCCGCCGCGCAGCCGTACGGCTGCCGCTCCGGCGACGACCGGGCACGGCGCCCGGGGCGAGCGGTCAGGGCGTGTAGAGGAGTGACAGCGGCTGCGCCGGATTCCGCTCGCTCAACTGCCTGGCGGTGCGCCCGATGTAACGGCTCAGGGACCGCGCCAGGTGCGGCTGGTCGAAGTAGCCGAGATCGTGGATCACGTCGTGGACCGGCACGCCATCCTGGATCAGGACCGCCGCCCGCCGGGCGCGGTCGATCTGCCGCACGGTGCCGCGGGTGAGCCCGGTCGCCGTCACGAAGCGCCGCTGCACGGTGCGTTCGGACACGTCCGGCGACGCGCCGCCGAGCACCGCGGCGACGAGCGGGTCGCGCTCCACGACACCCTCGCGCACCAGCCGCTCGACGAAGGCCTCGGCGTTCTCGTAGTCGGGCAGGTGCCAGGTGGACCCCTTCAGCCAGAAGGACCTGCGCGTCACATTGGGGATCTCCGCCGCACCGTCCACGAGCCGGCTGACCGGAAGATGGGGCATCGAGGTGCCGAGCGAGAAACTGATCCCGAAGAACGTGGCCTCCTCGGGAACGGGGGCCGAGCTCGCCCTCGACTCCGGCCCCTGGACGGATGCGCTCACCTGGCCGCGATGCTCCCAGAAGACCAGGTCCCAATGCGCCGTCGCGACCGCCGTCATCTCCTCGACGTCACGGCTGCTGCTCCGCCACACCCGCTCGATGTACGGCGAGTCGGACGACCGGCTCTCGATGTCCAGGCCCATCCGGGTCACACCCCCTCAATCGCCCGTGCGCGCCGGGACTCGCGGATGAACAACACCGTGCATGCGGTGATCAATAGTAGTTATCGGCGCATGATCAGACGGCCGTGTTCTGCCGGTCGGGCACAGGCGCGACCGCACCGTTCTCACGCTTGTCGCGGGCTCGGAACACCCGCTCGGTCGGATCCGGCGCCCCGTCGTCCCGAAGGCGATCGGTGAGGAGGAAGCCGTCCAGTTCGAACTCGGCGGCGTGTTCGCTCTCACTCAGGAAGAAGGTCCCGCCGGCGAGGCCGGGGTCCCACCCATGCGCCATGGCGTAGTCGACGACCCTGCGCACGTCCTTCGGTGTCGGGTGGGCGCAGTCGGTCGCGCACCCCCACGGCAGGACGGCCGTGGACAACAGATCCGCCTGGAGTGCGCGGCTGTTCTTCCCGGCACCCCAGACACGAAGGCGGACGCACCTGTGACAGTCACGCTCGCCGGCCACGTGGTTGATCTGCGCCGTCCACGCGCACTCTCGCCCGTCGGCGTACAGTCTGCGCACCCTCGTCCGCACCGTGCTCCCCCCCAGCTCCTGACCAAGAGGAGTATTCGCAGCCACGGGGGTCGCGGGCAATCGGATTTCCGGACGGGCGGACCGGACTCAGGGGGCGCCCCCGGGACTCACGCCCCCACGGGCGCGGGCGAAGAACGCATCATGGCCCGGTCGGGCCGATCCGGGTGTTGCGGATGTGCTCGTAGACGATCGACGTACGGACGTCGGCGACTTCGGGCCGCTCGGTGAGCTTGTCGATCACGAACGCGTACAGGCTGGCGTTGTCCGGCACGGCGACGTGCACGATGAAGTCCTCGGTGCCGGTCGTCACGTAGACGCCCAAGGTGTCGGGGAGCGCGCTGACCCAGTTGCGGAAGCCCTCGATGTTGCGCCGGGAGGGGGGACGTACGCGGATGGCGATCAGGGCCTGGACCGGACGCCCGATCGCCGCGAGGTCGACGTCGAGGATCGCCCCCCGGATGACGCCGCGCTGCCTAAGCGCCCGCGTGCGGTCGAGTGCCGTGGTCGGCGAGACCCCGACCGCGGCGGCGACGTCACGGTTGGTCTTCCGTGCATCCGACTGCAGTTCCGCCAGGATCGCCTTATCAAGTTCGTCCATGCCCGCGTCTACGCCCCTTCTCCCGATATAAGTACGGGTTCGTTGCAGGTCAATCGTACGGGTGCCTAGCATTTGCGGGGAACTATCGAACGGATGGATAGGAGAGCGGGATGACAGCCGTTGAAGGAGCAACCACGGGTGTCCGATTCGCCCCCGAGGAGATCGACCCGGCCCTCCCGACCCGGGCGGCCCGCCTCAAATGGGTGATCGTGGTCGACGGCGACCTTCCCGCCGGCCGTGCCGTGAACGCCGCCGTCTGCGTGGCCGCGGCGACCTCCACGGCGGTGACCGGGCTCCTCGGCGACGACGCGGTGGACGCCGACGGCGGCGCGCACCCGGGCCTGCCCTGGGCGGGGTGCTCGGTGCTGGCCGCCGACGCCGCCACGCTCCGTGCCATCCGTGCGAAGGCCGCGGCGTCCGCCGGATGCTTCGTGGCGGACATGCCCGCCGCGGCCCAGCACACGAGGGTCTACGCCGACTACCTCGCCACGATGAAGGAGACCGCGGCCGACGACGTCGAGTACTACGCGGTCAGCGTGGTCGGGCCGCGCAACCGGGTGGACAAGATCGTGGGAAAGCTGCCCCTGATGCCGTGACCCGGCGTCCCGGCGACGGTCAGGAGCCGGGCGAGCGCAGGTGGCGGGTGTCCACCCGGTGCCCCGACTTCTCCAGCACGGCGACCGCCTCCTCGATCCTCGGCTCGGGCACGAGGACCAGGTCGGCGTGGAAGGTCGAGGCGACGAACACCGGGATGGCCTCCTCGGCGAGAGGGCCGACGATGGCGGCCAGCATGCCAGGGACGTCCAGGTCGTGGCCCGTTCCCCCGCCGTACAGGCCGATCCACCGATCGCCGGATCCCGTGGGCCAGGCCTCGCGGATCACCGTGAGGCCCTCCGGGGCGCGGACGAGCGCGATCCAGTCGTCGTCATCGGGGAACGTCGCCTGCGGCAGGTGCTGGACGGCGAACACGGACGGCACGATGCCGAGCCGCTGGGCGGCGGGTGAGGTCATGCCTCGTGTGTAGCAGAGCCCGACGACAAGACACCGACAACAGACCTAGACCTGGGACCACTCGGAGACGGAGGCGACCAGCAGCGGCCCGGCGAAGGAGTCCGCGGTGAGGGTCACCCCGGTGATCCTGGCGGCGAGCGCGAACGCCTTCGGGAGCGCGTCGTCCCACCGCACGTCCCAGGCCGCCTTCCCGGCCGTGGCGGTCAGCGGCAGCCCGACCCTGCGCATCGGCTCCTTCAGCCGATCGGGGTCGCTGCCCCAGCGGTTGACCGACGCGTGCGGCGTGAACGCGGTGACGATCTCGCCGTCCACGGCGTACAGGAAGCTGTGCTCGGCGTAGTCGTGGCGTCCGACGGCCACGGCCTCACAGCCCTGCGAGAGGCGTGCCAGGTTCTCGCCCAGGCAGGTGTGCCAGCCGCACAACTCGATCATCACGCTCCACTCGCCGATCCGGGTGACGCCGACGTACCCGCCGCCGTGGCCGCCGTCGGTCCCCTCGACGAACTCCGTGACCTCGTCGTCGAGTTCGCCGAAGGTCATCGAACGCACCGGTGTTCCGGCGGAGTCGAGACGGGCCGCGACCTCGGCGGGGTCCAGCCCGTGGAAGAACGACACGCAGAAGACGTCGCCCAGCGGGTTGTCCACGCTTGCGGGCGGGGCCGCCGGCCACCGGAAACGGGCGAGAGCATCGGGCACGTGAGCCCTCCAGATCGTCTCGCGACGTCGTGGCGACCACCGCCGGAAAAACCGGGGCCGAGGCCGTTCGTCGCATTCCTGTCCACCGACGGCGGACGCCGTCTGTGTCAGGAGAATGGCGGCACGGTCCTGTAACCGGCTTGGATCTTGCTTAACGTCGTGTCACGGCCCGGGAACGACCGCCTTGGAGTCGAGCCGGCCGTGGGCGAAGCACAGACGATAGGCGCGGGCGGGATCGGCCCCCATGGTGTAGTACGCGCAGTCCCGGCCCTGTGGTGCGCCGGGAGCGCCGTCCGGCGGGCCGTCCCTGGTGAACACGGGGAGCCGGGACAGCACGTCGTCGCGTGGTTCGCCCACCTTCAGCCGATCGTAGGTCGCGGGGTCGAGGACGGAGAACGACGAGCCGGCGAAGCCGAGGGGGATCAGGAGCACGAAGATCCCGGTCAGCACGGCCACGGGGACCACGACCGCCTGGACCAGCCGCCGCCGCACCCGTCGCCGGGCGAGGCCGAGCTCCCGGGCCGACGTGGTCACGGGGGTGCGGGGACCCGCCGCCCGCGCGTACCCGTCGTCCGCGCGCACGCCGTCGACGGGCAGTTGAGCGGCGACCTCGAAACCCCCGCCGGGGGCCGGGCCCGCCCGCAGGACGCCGCCGGCCAGCCGGACCCGTTCCGCCAGCCCGACCAGCCCCGAACCACCCGAGTGACCAGAGCCACCAGGGGCGACGTCCGGCGGGGCGGCCGCCGGGGCGGGGTCGTTGACCACGCGGAGCGTGACGACGCCGTCGTCGGACGCGAGAGCGACGCGTACGGTCGCGCCTGGGGAGTGCTTGGCGGCGTTGGTCAGGGCCTCCTGGAGCACGCGGCGCACGGCGAGCGAGGTCATCGGAGCCAGGTCGCCGGTGCCGCCCAGGTGCTCGGCGACGATCGGCACGCCGGAGTCGCGGGCGCGCTCGACGAGCGTCTCCACGCTCTCCTCACGCGGCGGCGTCGCGTCGAAGGGCGGGGCGCCTTCGTCGTCCGCGCGCAGCACGCCGATGATCTCGCGGAGCCGCTCGGTGGCCGCCGCGGCGGCCTCACGCAGTTCGCGTACGGCCGCCTGCTGCCGGGGGTCGAGACCGGGGTCGAGTTCCAGCGCGCCGGCGCGCACCGCGAGCAGCGTCAGATCGTGGCCGAGCGAGTCGTGCATGTCGCCCGCGATGCGCGCTCTCTCCCGCAGGCGGGCGCGGTCGGCGACGGCCTGCTGCTCACGCTCCATCCGGTCGGCGAGCCGCCAGCCGGTGCGGACCAGTTCGGTGTGCTGGCGGCGCCACCGGCCGAGCAGCCAGGGTGTGACGACCGCGAGCAGCAGCGTGGCGAGCTGTGTGGGCCAGCCCCACAGGTCGCGCAGGACGAGCGCGGACAGCGGCAGCCCGGCGAGGGCGACGACGGCGAAGAACCACAGCGCCGGGCGGGCGATCGCCATCCGGTGCCCGGCCAGGTAGCCGAAGACCACCAGCGCCGCCCACGTCCAGGGCAGAGGGCCGACCATCTGCACGTCCAGGGCCAGGCTCACCGCCACCGGTACGGCCAGCGCCGCCAGCGGCCACCTGCGGCTCACCGCCGTGGCGGCCGCGAACAGCGGGACGGCCACGGCCGCGGCCGCCACCCGCCGCGGGTCGCCGCCCACAAGGACGCCATCGAGGACGCCGTCGAGGGCGCCGTCGAGGGCGCCGTCGCGGATGTCGTCGACGACCGACGCCACCGGCGGCGCGGAGACGGCCAGCCAGACACCGAGGTCGAGAAGACGGGACGTCCGCACCGCCTCACGTCCTCCGGTCGAGCGGAGCCTCGGGCACGAGGCCCGCCTCGTACGCGAGGATCGCGGCCTGGACGCGGTTGCGGAGGCCGAGGCGGGCGAGGATCTGGCTGACGTATCCCTTGACCGTGCCCTCGACGAGGTGCAGGCGCCGGGCGATCTCGGCGTTGGACAGGGCGGCCCCGACCAGCGCCAGCACCTCCCGCTCGCGCTCGCCGAGCCCGGCCACCAGAGCGCGGGCGGTGGCCTCCGTGCCGAGCGGGCGCGCGCGGAGGCGGGTGATGACCCGCCGCGTGACGGCGGGGGAGAGGTAGGCGCCGCCGGCGGCGACGGCGCGGACTCCCGCGATCAGTTCGCGGGGGTCGCCCGACTTGAGAAGGAAGCCGGACGCGCCGGAGCCGAGCGCGCTCGTCACGTAGTCGTCCTCGTTGAACGTCGTGAGCATCACGACGGCGACCTCGGGGAGGACGCGGCGCAGTTCGGCGGCGGCCGCCAGCCCGTCGAGGCGGGGCATCCGGACGTCGAGCAGGCAGATGGCGGGACGGTGGCGCAGGGCGAGGTCGACGGCCTCGTGCCCGTCGGCCGCCTCGGCGACGACCTCGATGTCGCCGGCCGTCGCCAGGATGCCCGCGATGCCGGCCCGGATCAGCGCCTCGTCGTCCGCCAGCAGGACGCGGATCGTGCCCGGCTCACCGATGCTCATGCCGGGACGCTATCAACGGCCCGCCGCCGGGTCCGTACGGCGTGGACGAGACGGGCGGCCACGACGGCGACGGCGGCCAGCGCCCCGGTGACGGCCCAGACGTACAGCGCGGGCCAGACGTAGGTGAACTGGTCCAGCGTGCCCACCCGGTTGAGCACCACCGTGGCCAGCGCCGGCAGCCCGAGGTAGAACGCGACGGGCAGCGCGTACGGCGCCAGCCGCGCGACCATCCGCCACGCGGGCCGGCCGGGGCGACGGCGGGTCCAGCGGGGGGCGCGTACCACCCCGGCCACGCCGAGGCCCAGGTTGAGCAGCGACAGCGCGCCCAGCCAGGGGTCCACCGACGTCGTGAAGGGCGCGGCGCCCGCGTCGGGCCGCCCCTCGATCAGGTCGACCAGGCCGTCGCTGATGATCAGCGCGTCGTCTCCCGAGATCATCCCCGTGTTGGTGACGACCGCGATGCCGTACCCGCTGCCGGGCAGGACGGTCTGCGCGGAGTTGTGCGTGAGCAGCCAGCCGGTGTGCCGCAGCATCGGCGCCCCTCCCGCGGTCCGCTGGGCCGACCAGCCCATGCCGTACGTGCTGCCGCCCACACCGGACGGGGCCTGGGTGGCCTCGACGAGGTCGCGGGGGATGGCGCGGCCGGCGCCTGTCTGCGTGATGAGCCACTTGGCCAGGTCGTCCGCCGTGCTGACGACGCCGTAGGAGCCGTTGACGAACCACTTCGGGTGCGCGCGTTCGATCACCCGGCCGTACGCCCGGACATACCCGGCGCCCGCGCCGGGCAGGTCCTCGGTGGTGTCCACCGTGCGGGTGGACGCCATGCCGAGCGGCGTGAACACCGTGGCGGCCATGAGATCGGCGAAGGGCATGCCCGACACCACCTCGGCCAGCCGTGCCGCGACCGTGTAGTTGGGGTTGTGGTACATCATCCGGGTGCCCGGCGCCGCCGCCAGCGGAGCCGTCCCGAGCATCGCGACGGCGCCCTCGAGGTCGTCCGGCGCGGGGAGCGTCATGTCGGGGAAGGTCCGGTCGCTCATGCCCGAGGTCTGCTGGAGCAGCTGCCGTACGGTGATCCGCTGAGCCCGGGGGTCGGCCATGGTGAACTCCGGCAGGTACCGGCGGACCGGGGCGTCGAGGTCGATCCTGCCCTCGTCGGCCAGGCGCAGCACCGCGAGGGCCGTGAACGACTTGGACAGCGAGGCGAGCGGCATCGGGGTGTCCTTGGTGATCGCCTCGCCGCCTGCCGTGTGGCCGTGACCGGCGGCGTACACGACCCGGTCGCCCTTGACGACCGTCACCACCGCCCCGGGCAGGTCCGTGCGCCGGATGTAGTCGCGTACGTACCGGTCGACGGACTCCGTGGTCGGGCCGGACCGCCCGGCCGGGCCTGTCGTCCGTGCCGGGGTGTCCGTCGCCGTCGTCGTTCCCGCCGCGGCGGTCGCCGTCGTCCCCGTCATGAGCAGCAGCACACCGGCCAGGCCGGCGGTCGCGGCGATCCTGCGCATCCGCACCGTGTTTCCCCTCCGAGTTTCCGTTCGCAGGTCACGTACGGTATGAGCGGCCGGAGGGGCGGCACAGCGGGCGATCGGGAGGTCCTCACCTGACTTTCGTCAGGTCCGGGACCGGGCGGGTCGGCGGCGGATCAGCGGCGGCCGAACCACCGGAGGAAGGAACGCTTCGGACGCCTCTCGGGAGCGGCCGCGGGGGCGGGCTTCCTCTCGGCGACCGGATGCAGGGCCCGCCACTCGGCGGCGATCTCGTCGGCGTCGATGAGCGGCTGCACGACGGGCGGACCGGACAGGGGCCTGCGGTAGCTGTCGCGGATCTTGACGTTCATCTCCTCGGCGATCCGGCGCGCCTCGGCCTCGGTGCGCGCGCCGAGCGCCTCCGCCCTCGCCTCCTCGGCCTCCTTGCGCAGCGCCAGCGTCCCCGGCAGCGGGAACGACAGGTTCTCCGCCCGCATCTTCTGCTTGATCCACCACATGTCGTCGTGCGGCTTGCCCTGCCCGGGGATGGGCTTGCCGGCGCCCGGCAGATCGTCGAACTCGCCACGTTCGGTGGCCTCGCGGATCTGCCGGTCGATCCACGACTCGAAGCTCACTCCGAGGGGCTTGCGTTCGGTCACGGCCTCACCTCGCAAACGACGCGGTCGGCATCCTCCTGCGAGGATAACTTTCCGGCCTGAGCCGCCAGGGTCCCAGGGGACGGCTCAGGGGACGCGCAACAGGTCGATCACCCCCGTGGTGCCCTCGCCGGCATGGCCGTCCGCGAGCCGCCGCTCCATCAGGGTCATGAACGGCGTGAGCAGTTCGGGGCTGACCTTCTGCTCCTCGGCCGTCCGCAGCAGGGTCGCGTTGCCCCGGACCATCATCGCCAGGTTGGACGTGACGTTCTTCGTGTAGTCGCCGCTGTCCAGGTGGTCGGCGACGCCGTACGCGTACGGGGCCATCGCCTTCAGCCAGCCCACGACGAGGTCGGCGAAGCCCTTCGGGGGAATCTCCTCGCGGACGAGCGCGAAGGCGTGCGCCACCCCCGCGAACATGCCCGTCATCGCGCTCAGCAGCGCCACGTCGTGGAGAGCGGCGAGCCCGGGGTCCTCGCCGGTGTAGACGGTGGCGGCGGGCACGGCCAGCGTGCCCGCGTGGGCCTCGAACACCGCCCGGGAGCCGCTGTAGAAGACGTAGGCGCCGGAGCCCGGCACGCCGACCATGGGCGGAACCGCCATGACACCGCCGTCCAGGAAGCGCGCGCCGCGCTCCTCGGCCCACCGCGCGCGGGACCGGGCCTCCTCCGGGGTGCCGGTGGTCAGGTCGACCAGATCCTTGCCGGACAGGTCGGCGTCGGCGAGGGCCTCGCCGACCGAGGCGTGGTCGAGCAGGCAGACGACCACGAGATCGCTCGCCGCCACGGCCTCGGCGGCGGTAGCGGCGGCACGGGCGCCCTCCAGGGCCTCGGCCCTTTCCGGCGTGCGGTTCCAGACGGTCAGAGGATGCCCGGCGGCGAGCCAGGCGCGGGCGAGCGCGCCGCCCATCGCGCCCAGCCCGAGGAGGGACAGCGGAGACTTCTCAGCGTTGTGGGTCATGCCGATTAGGCTGGTCACGAGCCCCGAGCCGATCAAGTACGCACTTTCGAGTGGGTGCTTACCCCGGGGTGAGCGAGCAGCCAGGAGGGGGTGGGGCATGCGGACCGCACGGCGTCCCGGCGCGTCCGGATGCGGGATCGACGCCGCGATGGAGGTGATCGGCGGGAAGTGGAAGAGCTCGATCCTCTGGGCGCTGAACGAGCGCGCGTGCCGTTTCGGCGAGCTGCGCAGGATGCTCCCCGGCGTGACCGAGAAGGTGCTCGCCTCGCACCTGCGGGAGATGGAGACCGACGGCATCGTGCACCGCGAGGTGTACGACGAGGTGCCGCCGCGCGTCGAATACTCCCTGACCCCGCTCGGCGTCACGCTGAACGAGGCACTGGCGCCGCTCGGCGAGTGGGGACGGGAGCACCTGCTCGGCGGACGGGCCGATCACCACGTCGACGCCACCGGAGACCGGGTCTCCGGATGAGCCCCACCGCCCCGAGGTGAGGTGTCACGGCCGGACCGCCCGGGTGGGAACGCCGCCCCGCGATCCCTGACGCGCGCATGCGCGGGCACGGTCGGTGCTCGCGGCGCGAGGGCCGGTCGTGGGGGTGCACCCCGCGGTGCGGAGCGCGTTCCTGGGATCGTCCCGTGCTGTCGGAGCGCGCCTCCTGAGGCGGCATGCGCCGATGAGCGGCCCGGGGTTCAGGGGGTGGTCTCGTGGCCGGGCTGTCCGGGTGTGCGCCGCTGCTGCTTCAGCTCGGCCTCGTAGAGGTGCCGGACTCCCCCGGCCAGCTCGTTGCGCGCCTGGCGTTCCAGCTCCTGGAAGGTCGCGTAGTAGCCGTCGTCGTACTCCTCGACGATCTGGAAGGTCCAGCGGCCCTGGATGACGTTGCGGCCGATCAGCTCGCGCTCGATCCGGTCGGCCCACTTGTCGTGGCCGGCCTGCCGCAGCAGCCGTACGGCGTTGTCCAGCTCGAAGTCCGCCGTCCCGGTGAGCTGGTGGAAGGCGTACAGATGGCCTCTGACCCGGTGGATGGTCTCCAGCGCCTTGCTGAGCCTGCCCAGCGCGTCGACGGTCACGTCGTCCAGCCCTTCGGGGCGGCGGTGATCGGGGTCGGGCAGGGCGGCGGGTTCCTCACGTTCGGTCATGTCCCCACCGCTACCCCACCCGAGGGCACCTCTACCGGCGCGGACACCGCCGGGGACGATCATCCGGCGGGGCTGCCCGAGACGGACGGTTCGGCGGACGAGCGGATCGTGGCCAGCGCGCGGTTGAGGTCCCGCGACGACAGCACGAGCTTGTACATGATGGCGGCCTCGAAGAACAGCAGCAGGGTGGCCGCGCCGATCGTGACCGGGATGACCGCGCCGGTCAGCGGGCCGATGATGAACACGGCCATCTGGAACTCGATGCCGCTGACCAGGTGCGTGCGGATCCGGTGCGCACGCAGCCACTCGCGCAGGCCGGGATACCAGGAGAAGCGGTCGCGGAACTCCTTCTGCAGGTCCACGGCGTCCGTCAGGCGGATCCTGATCTCGTCGGGGTCGGCGTCGAGGTCGTCGTGCGACAGGGACGCCGGCAGCGTGACCGGACCGCCGCCCGCCGACTCCTCGTAGGCCTGTCGCAGCGCCCGGCGCATCTGGCGGCGGACCTTGGCGATCTGCAGGGCGTCGACGTAACGCAGCATGTCGAGGAACACCACGGCGATGCCGAGGGCCAGGAAGACGTCCTGCCCCGTCGCGGCGTACTGCCCCCACATCAGAGCGGCCGTGCAGGCCAGCACGCGGATGCGGTCGAAGACGTAGTCGAGCCAGCCGCCGAGGACCGTCCCCGTGCCCTTGAGCCGCGCGATCTTCCCGTCCATGCAGTCGAGGACGAAGCTCACGTGGTAGAGGACGGCGCCGGCGACCAGCCACGGCCACTCGGCCCGCAGGAAGCACCAGGCCGAGCCCAGACCGAGCACGAAGGCGCCCCAGGTGATCTGGTTCGGGGTGACGGACGTGCGGTTGGCGGTCGTCACCACCAGCCTGCCCGCCAGTGGATCCACCAGGAAAACGGTCCACCAGGCGTCGCGTGCCTTATATGTCCGAGAGCGTACGTCATGCAGTGTGAACGTCATTTGGGGGGCTTTCTCATCTGTGGAAGATTTGCGGGAAAACGTCAGAAGTCGTCATCCAGATCTTCCGTTTCGTCCGAATCGTCATCCTGGTCGAGCGCGTGTGAGTCGTCGCCCAGATGCAGATCATCGGCGTCGAGCAGCGTCGCCATGTGCTGGAGAAGCATCTTAAGCATTTGTATGCCCTTTGCCCGGCGTTTGTTGTACCACTGCTCATCAAAGCACCGCCCGGCGACCCTCGTCGACTTTTTCCACAGGCCGTCGGCGTATGTGGAAGTGACGAGAAAAAGCAAATTCCGGCTTTTTCGGTATATCTACGTTCGCCGTACGGCTCAGGCGACGGCGCGGGCGAGATCCGAGAGCCACCGCTCGTGGTTCGCCCTGAGCATGGGCTCCCGGTAGAAGAGCGGAAGCAGCGGGCCGGCGAGCGACTCTTCCACGGTGATCCTGGTGCCCCCGCCCTGCAGCGGTTCCAGGACGTGCCGGTCCACCGCCCTGTAGCGGCCGAGGAAGGTGCCCGTCCAGGTGAGTTCCCGTGCCGGTTCGACCACGGCGAACCGCGACCGCAGGGGCACGCCGTTCAGCCTCCACCGGAAGGACGCCCCGGGACGCACCTCGCCGAGTTCGGTGATCCGGATGTGGGAGGCCCACGACGGCCATGCCCGCAGGTCGGCCATGACCTCCCAGACGCGGTCCGCGGTGGCATCCACGACCAGGTGGGAGGAGGAGATCAGTTGGGCGCGGGGGTCGAGGCGTCCCCGTGCGGCGTACTCGTCGTGCAGGACGGCAAGGGACGGGCCCGAATAGAGCAGCGACACGGACGTCTCCAATCGAGATATATGCTCTTTATCGAGAGCGATGCTCTCTATTGCGTGCGAGCCTGTCAAGAGCAGTGCTCTCTGAACCGTGACGGAGGGACCGAGCGGGCGTCAGAGGTGTCACCGGCCGGCTCCGGAGGAGGAAATGGCGTCGACGTGGCCGTCGCCGGCCGCTTAGGGTGCGGGCCATGACGGACAGCCCCGGTACGGGCCAGTGCGACTGCGGCGCCGCCGCCGGTCCGCTGGGCGAGTGCGCGGACTACTACTACGCGATCCTGGCCGAGGAACAGGCCGATCCCCGGATGTACCAGTGGCACGCGGTCGTGGTCTGCGCGTATCTCCTGCAGCACCCTTCCCGGGCCCACGAGAAGTACCTCGACGTGCAGTTCCGCATGCTGCGGCTCTATCTGGACCAGGGCCTCGACGCGCTGCTGCGCGTGACGGCGCATCAGGTGGCGCGCAACAAGCACGGGGTGCGGTCGGGCTACGACATGGCGCCTTTCGCGGCGTACGGCCCGATCCCCCAGGGCGGCTCCCCCGGGTCCTTCCGCGCAGGCTTCTCCGGGATGCCGTTCAGGGACGGCAGCTTCGTGTCCGACGGGCACGCGGCGTACGGCGAACGCATACACGCCATCGCCGAAGCGACCGTGGAGTCATGGACGAGCGGCACGGCCTGAAAACACGCGGCGCTCCCACCCGGGGTCGCACGGACCGGGGGTGGAAGCGCCGTGGAGAACGGAGCCTATCCCTGCAGGGCGTCCTGGCCGGCGGACGGGGAGGCCGAGGGCGAGGGCGAAGCGGAGGCCGACGCCGAGCCCGCGGGCAGCGCGCTGCCGCGCTTCCACTGGTTCCAGCTCAGCTGCCAGTAGCTCCAGCCGTTACGCCAGTCGAGCTTGCGCTTGGTGCCGGTGACCTCGATGACGTCACCGCGCTGGCTGATGCCGTAGAACCACTTGGCCCCCGCGGGGGTGGCGCGCACGCAACCGTGGCTCTGGTTCGACTTGCCCAGGAACTGGTAGTCGCCCGCGCTCTGGTGGACGTACTCGCCGCTGTCGGAGATCCGGACCGCCCAGGGGATCTCCAGCTTGTAGTAGAGCGGGTCCTTGGGGTCGGTGACGCCGAGCCAGGACGAGGTCATCGTCTCGACCCGCTTCTTGCCCATCGCGAGGTGCACGCCGGTGGTCGTGAGGTAGACGTCGACGCCGTTGCGCGGCAGGCCGCCGCGGCCCGCGCTGATCGGGATGGTCTTGGCCAGCTTCCCGTCGCGGCGCACCTTCATCACGTGCCGCTTGGTGTCGACCACCGAGATGTTGGCGGTGCCGACGGCGAAGCGGCGCGAGACGTCCTTGGCGGCCTCGTTGCCGGGGATCTGGCTCAGCCGGGCGGTGAACAGGACCTTCTGGTGCGGCTTCCAGTAGGTCTTGGTGCGGTAGACGACCTTGCGGTCGGAGACCCAGCGCCACGCGCCCTCGGTGGGCTTGTCGGCCTGGACCTGCAGCACCGCTTCGGCGGCCGCCCGGTTACGGACCGTACGGTCGAAGGTGACGATGATCGGGAAACCGACGCCGACCCGCTCGACCTTCTCCCCCATGGGGGTGATGTCGGCGATGCCGAGCTTCGGCTTTCCCGCCTTGCGCGCCGTCCTGGACGCGGCGCGCGGGGCGCTCGCCGCCGTCGCTTTGGCCGCGTCCCGGGCCTGAGCGGCCGGAGCCTGAGTGGCGATACCGGCCGCACCAGTGACTGATGCGGCGGGAGTGGGTGTGCCTCCCGCCGAGCAGGCCGTAGCGACGGCGATGGCGGCGACGGAGAGTGTGACGTGGGCCGCCCGCCGGAGGGTGTTCACGGTCTACTCCTCATAGGGTGTTTCACAGCGGTTTGCACTGACTTGGAACGTGTGAAACCGCTGTTTTGTGCGACCCATTCCGTAACGATCATGTAACGCCGGGAGGGGCGATACTGTCGGCGCATGCGTTCCCATCGAGGCAGCCGTGGCTGACCGTCCGTACGGGAGGCCCGCCGCGCCGACCGACAGCACGATCGAGTCCGAGGACTGGGACGGCCGTGACCTGTCGGGGGAGAGCCACCGCAACGTCGCCTTCGTCCGGGTGGACATGACCGAGGCGTCGGGCCGGGGCGCGGAGTTCTTCGAGTGCACCTTCCGCGACGTCCGGTTCAACGTCTCGGAGCACGCCGACTCCGCGTTCGTGAACTGCACGTTCGTCAGGTGCTCGTTCTTCGACGCCGCCTTCACCGGGTGCAAGCTCGTCGGCAGCATGTTCGACGACTGTTCCTACGACCTGCTCAAGGTGGAGGGCGGCGACTGGTCGTTCACCGGCCTGCCGGGGGCCGACCTGCGCCGCGTCTCGTTCGTGGACGTGCGCATGCGGGAGGCCGACCTGACCGGCGCGAGGTGTGCGGGAGCGACGATCCGCGGGACCGACCTGTCCGGCGCCTGGCTGCACCGGGCCGACTTCTCCCGCTGCGACCTGCGCGGCAGCGACCTGTCCTCGCTCGACCCGCGTACGGCCGAGGTCGCGGGCGCGGTCATCGACGTGCCGCAGGCCGTCACGATCGCCACCGCGCTCGGCCTCGACGTCCGATAGCCGCCGTACGCCGGCTGCAGGCGCGTGCGCCGGGGAGCGCCGCGCCGGCCCGCGGCGGCGGGTCGCGGCTACGCCGTGCGTGCCGGGGTGCCGGGGGAGCGCCGTGCGTCGACGCGTGTCGGCGGGCCGCCGTACGATCGGCCGCGTGCTGCTGATGACGCTGGACGCCTATCCCGGCGGCCCCGGGATCCCCGCGGCGGACGACCAGGAGGCGCTGCGGATCGCCGCCGCGACCTTTTCCGGCGCGGATCCCGTCGTGGCGGTGGACGAGGACGACCCCGGCGCGCCCCTCCGGTTCCTGCGCCGGGACGTCACGGGAGCGTTCGTGGCGGTCCAGGCGCGTCCCCCGGTCGCCGAGGCGCTCGGGCTGCTGCCGCACCCCGAGGGCGGGTGGTACCGCGAGACGTGGCGGGCGGCGGCCACCGTCGAACCTCCCGGGTACGGCGGCGCGCGGGCGACCGCGACGGGCATCTACTTCCTGCTGGAGCCGGGTGAGGAGTCCGCCTGGCACGCCGTGCGGTCGGACGAGGTGTGGCTGTGGCACCGGGGCGGGCCGCTGACGCTCGTCCTCGGTGGCGCGGGCGAGCGGCCCGGGGACGAGCGGGTCGTCGTCCTGGGCCCGGACGTGGAGAACGGGCAGGTTCCGCAGGCGGTGGTGCCCGCCGGCACCTGGCAGGCCGCCCGTCCGGCGGGGACCGAGGGCGTGCTGGTGAGCTGTGTCGTGTCCCCCGGCTTCGACTTCGCCGACTTCACCGCGCTGTAGGCCGGCCGTCCCGTCGCTCAGAAGGGGACGCCGGGGAGACCGACGCGGTCGGGGACCTGGCGGGGCAGCCCGCGCAGCCAGCCATCGAGGTCCGAGGGCCACCAGCGGCCCGCGGACAGCGTGCGCAGCGTCTCCTTGACCGCGCCGGCCGAGGCGGGGCTCGGCACCACCCGGGCCGGGGCGGCCCCGGCGAGCACGCCGAGCCACCAGTGCCGCCGCGTCGGCGTCAGGCCGTCGGGGTCGAGGACGACGTAGTAATCGGGAAGCACCAGCCGTTCGGCGCGCAGCGCGCCGAGCGTCGTCTCGATGGCGACCTCCAGGCCGCCCACGGGGGTCGTGCCGTCGAAGAAGCCGGTCCACGCGTCGCCGACCTCGGCCAGCGGATCGGCGTCGTGGAGCACGTACGTGGCGGTCGCACGGGTCACCACGTCGGTCATCTCGGCGGGCGTCCGCTGCCCCCGGGGGATCGCCCGCACGTTGTGCAGGCCGTCGAGCGCCGTCGTCACCTCGGCCGCCCGGTCTCCCGCCACCACGACCACTGTGCTGCTCGGCCGTCGCATACGGAGAGTCTAGGAAGCCGGGTGATAACCGTACGTGCCGGGGGGTAGACGAGGCACGGGTAGAGCGGGCACGGGTAGTGGGCAACGGGAGGGGACCGGGGTGCGGGACAGGGATCGCTGGGTGCTGACCGACGGGGAGTGGACGGCGAGCGCGAGCGAGCGGGACCGCACGGTCGCCGATCCGGCGACCGGGGAGCCGGTCGGCGACTTCCCCGCGGGGTGCGTCGAGGACGTGGAACGGGCGGTCGACTCGGCCCGCCGCGCCCAGCCCGCCTGGGCCCGTACGGCTCCCGCCGAGCGGGCGGCCCGCCTGCACCGCATGGCCGACCGGATCGAGGCCCACGCGGACGAGCTGGCCGAGCTGGTGACCAGGGAGATGGGCAAGCCGATCGGCGACAGCCGCGGCGGCGTGGCGGCGGGGATCGGCACCCTGAGGCAGTACGCCGAGCTGGGACCGCTGCACCGGGGACGGAGCCTGCAGGGCGGCTGGAACGCCACCGACCTGATGGTGCACGAGCCGCGCGGGGTCGTCGCGGTGATCACGCCGTGGAACGACCCGGTGGCCATCGCCTGCGGGCTCGTCGGGGCGGCCGTGGTGACCGGCAACACGGTCGTGCACAAGCCGTCGGAGCGTACGCCGCACACCGGGGCGCTGCTCGCGGAGCTGATGGCCGCGGAGCTGCCGCCGGGCGTGCTGACCATGGTGCCCGGGGATCGGCACCCCGGCGAGGCGCTGGCCGCGCATCCGGGGGTCGACCTCGTCGCGCACGTCGGCTCCACCGCCGCGGGCCGGGCCATCGCCGCCGTGGCCGCGCGCACCGGCGCCGGGACCCTGCTGGAGAACGGCGGCAAGGACCCCCTGATCGTGGACGCCGGGGTGGACGTGAAGTGGGCGGCCGGCCAGGCCGCGACCGGCTGCTTCGCCAACGCCGGGCAGATCTGCACCTCGGCCGAGCGCGTCTACGTCCACCGTGACATCGCCGAGCAGTTCCTCGCCGCGCTCGTGCAGCGGGCCGAGGAACTGCGCATGGGGCCCGGCATGGACGAGGAGACCACGCTCGGGCCGCTCGTCGACCGGGCCCAGCGCGACGTCGTGGACCGGCACGTACGCGGCGCGATCGAGGCGGGGGCGCGGCTGCTGACCGGGGGATACGTGCCCGAGGGGCCGGGGGCCTTCTACCCGCCGACCGTGCTGGCCGACTGCACGGAGAACATGGACGTCATGCGCGAGGAGACGTTCGGGCCCGTCGCGGCGGTGCGGGTGACCGAGTCGTTCGACGAGGCGCTGGAACTGGCCCGCGAGTCGCGGTACGGCCTGGCGGCCACCGTGCTCACCCCGTCGATGGCCAACGCCCAGCGCGCCTGGCGCGAGCTGCCGGTGGGCACGGTGAAGATCAACGCCGTCTTCGGCGGGGCGCCCGGTGGCGCGGCGCAGCCGCTGGGCTCCAGCGGGCACGGCTTCGGGTACGGCCCCGAGCTGCTCGACGAGATGACGCACACCAAGGTCGTGCACCTGAGCCCGCTGCCGTGACCCGCCGGGCCGGGCCTCGTCGCCCGGGCCCGCGCACGACGATGAATGGACGAGTTCCAGCTTTGACCCGACATTGGGCGCCGCCCGCGTGATCGGCGCCGGTCGGCTGCCTAGCGTCTTCCTCGTACGATCCGTGACCTCGGGGGAGACTCATGATCACCTGTATGGCCGCCGCGGCCCTCGCCGCGGCCCTGATCGCCGGACCGGCCGCGTTCGCCGACCCCGCGCCGCCCGCCGGCCCGTCCGGAGGTGGTGCGACGCCGCCCGACACGGTGGTCCACGAGCCCGGCTACGGCCCCACGGGGCCGGGCGACGGCCCGGATGACGGGCCCGGCGACGGGCCGAGGTACGCACCCGTGGCGATGCCGGTCGCCGCCGGTTCCGCGGCCATGCCGAACGCCGCCGGTTCCGCGGCCATGCCGAACGCCGCCGGTTCCGCGGCCATGCCGAACGCCGCCGGTCCCGCACCCCTGATGCGCCCGCCGAGCGAGCCGAAGCAGGCCGTCTACCACCTGAAGGGCAAGGACGGCGTGCGGCACGACGTTGTGGTCGTCCCGATCTCGGACGACCCCTCCAAGCCGATCACGCTGCCCGACTTCGGGTTCCAGAAGTTCAAGGTGACGGACAAGCCGTACAACCACAGGGCGAAGCAGCACCGGGGGAAGAAGCACCGCCACGGCGGCAAGGCGCACCACCGGCGCCACCGTCACCGTTGACGGGCGCCTCATCGGGAAAGGCCGCTTGCCCCACGGAGCGGAATCCGCTCGGTACGGTTTCCTCATGATCGCACTACTCGGCAGCCGAGTCTCCGGAGAGCGCGGATGACGGCGGTGACGACCGTGACGACCGGGCCGGCGCCGTTCGACCCGGCCCGCCCGCTGATGGGCGTGGAAGAGGAGTACGTCGTCGTCGATCCCGCCACCCGGGCGGCGGCGCCGCGGGCGAGAGAGGTGGTCGGACGGGCCGCGGGGGCGCTGGGTGAGCGGACGAACACCGAGATCACCCTGTTCCAGGTGGAGGCCAAGACCGACCCGCACGCCGGGGTGGCCGGGCTGGAGGAGGACCTGCGCCGGATGCGTGAGGCGGTGGCGGCGGCCGCCCACGAGGAGGGGCTGGCCGTCGTGGCGTCGGGCACGCCGGTGCTGGGCGACGTCGTCCCGCCGCCGATCATCGACGGTCCTCGTTACCGGGTGGGCATCGAGAACTACCGCGCGCTGCACGACGAGCAGAGCATCTGCGCCGGTCACGTCCACGTCCACCTGCCGGACCGGGAACGCGCCGTGCTGGTGGGCAATCACCTGCGGCCGTGGCTGCCGGTGCTGATCGCCCTCATGGCCAACTCCCCGTTCTGGGCGGGGCGGGACACCGGGTATGCCAGCTGGCGCACGCTGTGCTGGACCAAGTGGCCGGTGGCGGGCCCTCCGCCGTACTTCGCCTCACTCGAGGAGTACGAGCGGCTGACCGGCGCGCTGGCCGAGGCGGGGGTGCTGGTGGACCCAGGGACGATCTTCTGGGACGTCCGCCCCTCGGCCAGGCTGCCGACGATCGAGGTCAGGGTGACCGACGTGCCCGCCACCGCGGCCGAGGCCGCGCTGCTCGCGATGGTCGTACGGGGACTGGTGGTGACCGCGCTGGAACGGGTGGAGCGCGGCGACCCCGGGCCCGAGCCGTCGGCCGAGCTGCTGCGCGCCGCCTACTGGCAGTCGGCCAGGGACGGCCTCGACGGCCACGGCATCGACCCGCTCACCGGTGTGCGCCGGCCCGCCCGCGACCTCGCCGACGCGCTGCTGCGGCACGTCACCCCGGCCCTGGAGGAGACCGGCGACCTCGCCGAGGTGACCGCCCGGCTGAAGGTCCTGTACGCGGCCGGCACCGGGGCGGCCCGGCAGTGGGCCGCCCACGCCCGGCGGGGCCGCGCCGAGGACGTGGTGGACCACCTCGTCGCGCAGCTGCTGGACTGACGGAGGCGCCTAAGCGCCGGGAAGCAGCGATGCCAGGAACGCGCGCAGCGGCTCCACGTGGCGGACGGGATCGCGCCACTGGGCCAGGAGGTCCTCCAGCAGGTGGCGCTCGGCGACCTGCTCGCGTCCCCGCCATGCCCGTACGACCGGGTGCAGGAAGGCGCTCTCGTGCGCCCGCTCGGGCACCGGGTGCCGCTTGATGGCGAACACGTCGGCGTGGGCGTCCCTGGGACCCCAGCGCAGGGTGACGGTGAAGGCGAGCGGAGCGTCCCCGAATCGGTCGACGGCGTAGTCCTCGGGCAGGTCCGCGTAGTGCGTGACCCGGCCGTCCGCCACGACGTAGACGTCGCACAGGTACTCGAACTGGGTCCACAGCGCCGAGCTGTAGTTGACCCGCTCCAGCATCGCCGAGGTGAGCTGGTCGGCGTCCACCGGCAGCGTCCGGTGCTCCAGCTCCGCGCCCTCGTACCGCTCGGCCAGCAGGGCCGCGAGCGTGCGCAGGTTGTAGCGGAACCCGTCGACGAACGCCGACGAGGCACGTTTGAAGTCGCGCGCCTGCATGAGCGTGCCGGCGAAGTAGAGCCCGTCGACGTTCGCCGACTGGAAGTCGGGCCGGACGGCCGGCATCCGGCCGCTCGGCACGAGGTCGGGCAGACAGGACGGCCCGAAGATCGACCGGTCCATGGTGAAGCCGGTGCAGCGCAGGACGGTGTCGTATTCGAGCACCGTGCTCTCGTCCTCGGCCAGCGTGTAGGTGATGGCCGCCTTGATCCGCTCGCCCTCGCGCCACAGCCGGTCGACCCGGCACTCCAGCACGCCGTGCAGGGTCTTGAACCAGTAGCTGTCCAGCAGCGCGCCGTACTGGCCGCGCACGTGGCCCGGGTGCTTGCTCGTCCAGGCGAGCCGTACGGGGCTGGGACTGGCGAGGTGGATGACGGCGGCGTGACCGAGCATGGCCTGGGCGGTCTCGAAGGCCGCGTTGCCCTTGCCGATGATCAGCACGCGCTGGTCGGTGAACTCCTCCCCCTGGATCGGCATGTCCTCGTACCCCTGGGCGAGCTCGATGCCCGGGATGTCCGGCACGTACGGGCCGCCCCAACCGGCCGCCACGATGACGCACTCGGCGTGGAGCACCTCGTCGGCCGTGTGCACGGCGAACAGCCCGTCCGCCTTCTCGATCCGTTCCACGGGGGTGGAGAAGCGCACGTTGAGGCCGTGCTCGCGCTGGAAGTCGGTGAGATAGCGCACGAGGTCGTCGGCGTGCGGGAAGTACTCCTGCGAGTAGCGGGGGAACTGCAGGTCCGGCGAGTCGTTGAGCAGGGAGTTCCAGTCCCAGCGCAGCGCGATCTCGGGGTCCTTCTCGCTGATGTGCACCTTGTTGAGCGAGATCAGCCGGCGGTGGCGGGGGTAGCGCCGGAAGAAGGCCGCCGGCGCCGCCTCGCGCTCAAGCACGATGTAGTCGGCGCCCGCGCGGTGCAGGAAATAGGCGAGTTGCAGGCCCCCGGGACCCGCGCCGACGATCAGGTAGCGGTGCGCCCGTCCGTCCGGGCCCGTGTCCGCCATCAGTTCCGGGACTCCGCGGCGCCGTCGGTGTAGCCGGCCGCGACGATCTTCTCCGCCATCGCCGTGTACGCCGCCGGGTCCTCGGGAGCG